>CAKQSC010000089.1 GCA_934271725.1 uncultured Clostridia bacterium | reverse complement strand
GTTTATTGTGAAGTAACAAATGAGGAAGGAAAGTTTTACAAATATGTTTGCACGGACTGCTTGAAGAAAAATCAGGATTCATCGGAAAAAGAATAAATTTTATTCTGCCACGTGATTCGATTAAAATTCGAGTTTTGCAACAATATGAATAGGCGTCGGCTTTGCCGACGCCTTATGAGTATCATCAATAACATAATAAACAAATCGTTTATTAAAAACCCCGCCCTCGTAGTATTCTTGCAAGGCGTTCCCGGAACGCGGAACGGAAATCAAAGCAATCAGCCTTTTTTGTGCGTGCCGAAATATTCTTTCAGAACGGAAAGACATTCTTCCCTTAAAACGCCCGACGTAACTTTCGGCTTCCAAAACGAGTTTTCAAAAACCGTTTCGGAGCAATCGCACCCGTCGTTGCCGAGAATACGTTCCAAATCCGTATTACTTGCGCCGTAAACCAACCTGCCGAGTTTTATCCATACCATAGCACCGCTACACATAAAACACGGTTCGCAGTTAGAGTAAAGCGTGTATTCGCTCAAATCGGTAATTCCCGTTTTTGCGACGAATTCGCGAATAAGCCCCGTTTCGCCGTGAAAGGTGGGATCGTTTTTTGTGTATATTTGATTTTCGTTAGAAAACACGACTTCCCCGTTTTTTACCAACACCGCCCCGAAAGGCTCGTTGCCGTGAAGAACCGCAGATTTCGATAACTCTATCGCTTGTCTCATAAAGCGTTCGTCGTTCATAGTTGCTCCTTGCGTCTGTCCGATGAAACGATTATACACCTTTGCTTTTCGGAAATCAACGGTTTCGTGTTGCTCCGCGCTTTGTTATAAAAACTTTTTAAGCCGTTTTTCGTTCTCTTCTTCTACGGACAACAACTCTTTTGCGTATTTTGCCACGTCTTCGGGAATATCTCCGTCCGTGCCGTTAAGCATTGTCGTAATATCCGTTATTCCGTTAAGCGTGCCTTTAAGCATCATATCCGCGACGTGCGTGTCGCTCGTGTCGACGGCGGTGTTCATTTTAATCGCGCTCCACATCATAGCCTTTTTCATGGGACCTATGTCTTTTCGCTCGATTTTCAAATCCCTCATATAATGAGAAAGTTCGCTCATAAACTTTTCGTATCGTTCGTATTCCTCTTTGAGTTCTTCCTTGATTTTGTTTTTTTCGTCGTCGAGTTCGGGCATAAGGTTCGCAATCGACTGCAACGCCGTGTGCGCGTTCTTGTATAAATCGTTGAACAACAATTCTTTGCTTTTAGTTTCGGGCATAAATAAATCTCCTTTTAAATATTACCGACAGTTTGTGAAAAAAGGCAAAAAATATACGAAAAAACCAAAAAAGCGTTTGCAATATTCTTGACAAAACGGTTTTTATTTAGTATAGTATACGGGTATCCGCTCGAAACGGGTTTTATAAGCGTGTGCAAAAACACCACCCAAATATTTTTTTCGGCGAGACAGGTTAGAGGAGGTAAAGTAAAATGTATGCGGTTTTGGAAAACGGTTCAAAACAATACAAGGCAGAAGTCGGCGAAGTAATCAAGTTTGAAAAACTCGATGCGGAAGTCGGCGCGAAAGTCAGTTTCAAAGTACTTATGGTCAGCGACGGCAAGACCGTAAAGACGGGTAAAACGGCAGGAAAGTACACGGCGGTAGGCGAAGTGGTAGAACAAGGAAAGTTCCCGAAAATCGTCGTTTATAAGTACAAGGCAAAGAAGAACGAAAGAAAGAAACAAGGTCACAGACAACCCTTTACGGCTGTTAAGATTTTGAGCATTTCCAACGAAAAGACAGCGTCCGCAACGGCGGAAGAAGCGCCGGTAGAAGCGTAATTTAAGGAGGACGACGTATATGTTATTTATAGGTTTGTTTGCTCACCACAAAGGTGGCGGTAGCACTAAAAACGGAAGAGACAGCGTAGGTAAGCGTCTCGGCGCAAAGAAAGCAGACGGAGAGTTCGCTCTTGCGGGAAACATTCTCGTTCGCCAGAGAGGAACGAAGTTCAACGCGGGTAACAACGTAGGCATCGGTAGCGACGACACGTTGTTTGCTTTGATTGACGGCGTTGTTAAGTTTGAAAGAGTCGGCAAAGACAAAAAGCAAGTAAGCGTTTACGCGGTCGACAACAAATAATTTAAAAACGGAAACGGGGCTTAAAACAAAGCCTCGTTTTTTTAAAAAATCACGACGTATACGGGGCTGAACCCCGTTATTTACGTTTAAACGGACGAAAAAGGTAACGTACGTATGAAAAACTTAACTTACGACGCCGAATATTTCGACGCGAAACAAACGCTCGAATGCGGACAGATATTCCGTTTTAAAAACAGCGGAAACGGCTATACGGTATATTCCGCAGACAAAGCGTGTTATATAGAAACGAAAGACGGAAAAACGACGGTAACCGTAAACGACGGCGACGAAGATTATTTTGAAAACTTTTTCGATATTAAAACGGATTACGAAAAAATAGTTCGGACTGCGGAAGCGTCGAAGTACGATATATTAAAAAAATCGGCAACCGTGGCAAAAGGAATAAGGATACTTAATCAGAATAAAACAGAAACGCTTTTTTCCTTTATAGTTTCGCAGAATAACCGTATTCCGAGAATCAAAAGCATTATAGAAAGGCTTTGTTCGGCTCTCGGCGAAGAAAAAGAGTTTTCGGGGGCGAAGTATCACGCGTTTCCTACCGCGGAAGCGATGGCGACGAAAGGCAAAGCGTTTTACACGGGGTTAGGTCTCGGGTATCGCGACGAATATATGCTCGAAACGGCAAAAACGCTTGCCGGCGGATTCGATACCGAACGGCTTTGCGACCTTGTCACGCCCGACCTTAAAAAAGAGTTGCTTACGTTAAAAGGCGTGGGACCGAAAGTCGCCGATTGCGTAAGTCTGTTCGGTTATCACAGAACGGACAGTTTCCCCGTCGATACCTGGATAGAAAAAATATACAGACAGGATTTTAACGGGCAACTTAAAAGCAGAGAAAAGATTGCGGAAAGTTTTGTTTGCGAGTTCAAAGAGAACGGCGGATATTTTCAGCAATACATGTTTTACTATAAAAGAAGTCTCGAAGGAAAAGAATAATGAACTTTAACGAATTGAATTTGCCCGAATACGTTTTACGGGCGCTTGAAAAAAACGGATATACAACGCCCACCGAAATACAGCAAAAGGCTATACCGCCCGTAATGAAAGGACTTGACCTCGTAGGAAAATCGCAGACGGGTTCGGGCAAAACTTTTGCGTACGGCATACCCGCCGTTTGCGTTTCCGACAGTCTTACAAGACAAACGGAAGTGCTTGTGCTTTGCCCTACGAGAGAACTTGCTATGCAGATAACCGCGGAACTCAGAAAACTCAACGAGTTTAAAGAGGGAGTCAAAGTAGTGCCGATATACGGCGGAGCGAGTATGGAAAGGCAGATAATTTCGCTTAAACAGAACGCCAAAATAGTGGTAGGCACTCCGGGCAGAGTTATCGATCATATCAGAAGAAGAACGCTTAAACTCAAAAACGTTAAACTTCTCGTTCTCGACGAGGCGGACGAAATGCTTAATATGGGTTTCCGCGACGATATGGAAAAGATTATAAAGGAAACCAACCCGTATCGGCAAACCGTGATGTTTTCCGCAACAATGCCGAAACCCATTCTCGATATTGCGGAAACGTATATGAAAGAGCCGGAATATATAGAGATAAACAGAACGAACGAGAACGTAAGCGTTGAACAGAAGTTCGTATACGTTGGCGAAAAGGCGAAAAGCAACACGCTTTTGTATCTTACGGCGGAGTTGAAACCGAGTCGCGCCATAGTTTTTTGCAACACGAAAAAAATGGCGGAAAAGGTGTGCGATATTTTAAAAAGAGAAAACTATTCGGCAAAGGCTTTGCACGGCGATATGAAACAGACGGACAGAAAAAAGGTTATTACCGAAATGAAAGAGGGTAACCTTAATTATCTCGTCGCGACGGACGTCGCCGCAAGGGGACTCGACATAACGGACGTAGACTGCATTATAAACTACGATATTCCCAAACAAACGGAGTTTTACACGCATAGAATAGGCAGAACGGCAAGGGCGGGTAAAACGGGAGTCGCGTATACGATTATAAACAACAGGTATCAGTTAAGCGACCTCGATAACGTTATGGCGGAAACCAAAAACGAAATTACGGAGTACGTTTGCCCGTTTTCCGTTTCGGAATATAAAAAGACTAAATCAGGTGGCGGAAGCAAGGGTAAAAACGGATATTCGGCAAAAGGAACGGTGAACGGCAAAAAATACGGAAAAGGCAAACAGGGCGGTAAAAAGCCTCAACGTGTAAGAGAGGGGTTTAAAGGCTTTAACGAGTATAAAAAAGAGTTCGGCGCGAAAGAAAGCAGGCACTCGCTTGAAAACGCAAGAAAAGACAGAAAAACGGCGTTGAGCGGTAACGGTGTCAAAAAACAAAGCGTTCACGGCGGAAAAATTAAAGATAAACGCACGCAATCTGACGGGAAAACGGCAAAAATCGAAAAAAAACCCTTTCAAAAGCAAAAAAATCAAACAAAAAACAAAAAAGCAAAACCTCTGTTTCGCTTTGGGCATGGCGAATGTTCCTAATGCCGTCCATTTTTTCAAGCTCCGAAAGAACATAGCTTTGGTTTTCAATGGAATCAAGCTCAATTTCAAAGCT
>CAKQSC010000088.1 GCA_934271725.1 uncultured Clostridia bacterium | reverse complement strand
AGCAACTATTTCGCCACCGTCCATAATAATTATCTTGTCCGCGTCTTCTACGGAAGATACTCTTTGCGCTATAATAATTTTCGTGGTATCGGGAATCTCGTCCCTTAAAGCCTTTCTTATAAGCGCGTCCGTTTTGGTATCCACCGCAGACGTCGAGTCGTCGAGAATTAAAATCTTCGGTTTTCTCAAAATCGCTCTCGCAATGCAAAGTCTTTGTTTCTGTCCGCCCGAAACGTTAGTTCCGCCCTGTTCTATACGCCTGTCATAGCCTTCGGGATTTGCGGTAATAAACTCGTCGCATTGAGCAAGTTTACAAACTCTCACCAACTCTTCGTCGGTAGCGTCGGGATTGCCCCAACGCAGATTTTCTTTGATTGTTCCCGAAAAAAGAACGTTTTTCTGCAATACGACGGACACTTCTTTACGAAGTACGTCGAGGTCGTATTTTCTTACGTCCACACCTCCGACGGAAACGCTTCCCGTAGAAACGTCGTAAAGTCTAGGAATAAGTTGTATCAAAGTTGTTTTTGAAGTACCCGTTCCGCCGATAATACCTATAGTTTCGCCCGATTTTATTTCAAGATTTATGTCTTTTAAAGCATACTTTTGGGCGTATTCGCTGTATTTAAAGTTGACGTTATCGAAAACAACCGAACCGTCTTTAACCTCTTTTACGGCGTTTTCGGGAGATACTATATCAGACTTTTGTTCAAGAACTTCCGTAATTCTGTGCCCCGACTCTATCGACATAGTAAGGAAAACGACTATCATTGCAAACATCATAAGCGACGACAACATCTGAACGCCGTAGGTAATGATTGCCGAAAGTTGCGCGGGAGCAAACGCCCCTCCCGTTTTAATAACCGCTTTTGCGCCGAAATAAGATATAAGCAAAGACGTAAGATACATTGCGAACATCATCATGGGAGAAGTTAAAGCAAGCATTCTTTCCGCTTTCGTGAAATCTTTTTTAACGTCGCTTGCGGATTTATCGAACTTTTCTTTTTCGTGTTCTTCTCTTACGAAAGATTTGACAACTCTTATACCCGACACGTTTTCCTGTACGGAATTGTTAAGCGCGTCGTACTTTTTGAATATTTTTCTGAAAAAGGGCATTACCTTAAACATTAAAGTAATCAACCCCACAGCCAAAAACGGAAGAACGACAACGAAAATAAGCGCGAGTTCCCAGTTAATCGTCATACTCATAACGATAGAGAATATAAACATTAAAGGAACTCTTATCACTATTCGCAGACACATCTGAAAAGAGTTTTGTATATTTGTTACGTCCGTCGTAAGTCTTGTAACCAAAGACGAAGAAGAAAACTTATCTACGTCTTTAAAAGAAAAATCCTGAACGGCGTAAAACAACCTTTTACGCAGGTTTTTGGCAAATCCGCAACTTGCTATCGCCGCAAATCTTCCGGCAAGAATACCGCTCGTCAAAGAACATATAGCAAGCGCGACGAGAATTGCACCGTATACGTAGATTTGTTTCATAGGAACGTTGCCCGCATCGTCATAAGCCAACATTCTTGTCATCATAAAAGGAATAAGACACTCGCAAACCGCTTCAAACAACATAAACACGGGCGTTATAATCGACGGTTTTTTATACTCGCCCACGCACGATAAAAGCAGTTTGATGTTTATTCCCTTTTGTTTGTTTTTTTTCATATTTCGCCTCATACGGTAAAGATTTAATCAGAATAAATATAAATTAACGTTTCGTTTATTTGTTTATTTTACAACCCGAAACTTAAAAAACGCTTAAAAAACAGCATTTTTTCAGCCGATTTTAAACGCTTTAAAGCAAAACGATAAGTATATAATGTTTAATATCACAAAATAAAAAAAATGTCAAACAAATAGTTGCGTAAAATAAAAAATCGGGGAAAAATCCCCGAAAAAGTCAACACCCCGTTTGTTGTAATTGTTTGGGCGGATCGGTATCAACCAAAATAACGTCCTCGCCTATCTTTTTAATGTTTTCAAGCGCGATTTGGGTTGTCGAGCCCGCACCGAACAAAGAAAACTTGCAATTCGATATTGTAAAATTGCAAATAACTCCGTTCGGATAATCGAAAGACAAATCTATCACTTTACCGAGGTTTTTTCCTGTTTTAACGTTGATTACGTCCTTCTTTTTAAGGTTAGAAAAGGTTACGTCCATATATAATATAATATGCCGTACGCAAAGTAATATTACTTTATTCTCTCAAAACCATATCGTATTTATCTTTATAAACAACGCCCGATTCTATTTCGCCTCGTATGGCGTTAAGCGGATAAATTATGCAGTTTTTGCCTATGACGGTTCCCGGATTCAAAACGCAGTTACAGCCTATTTCGGTATAATCGCCGACAATCGCGCCGAACTTTTTCAAATCCGTTTGTACCCTATCTCCGTTTAAAGTAACGTTAACCGCTTGTTTTGTAAGTTTTACGTTTGAGGTAATCACACCTGCGCCAAAATGAGATTTATACCCTAAAATACCGTCTCCTACGTAATTGAAATGAGGAACTTTCGCCTCGTCGAACAATACGGAGTTTTTTATTTCGCAGGAATTACCCACAACGCAGTTTTTACCGATAACGCAGGAACCTCTGATAAACGCGCCTTGACGTATTTCTGTGTTTTCGTCTATAATTGTCGGAGCAAGTATTTTTGCGGATTTGTCTATTTTTGCGGTTTTATGCGCAAATACCCCTTCGTCGACCTGAAAAAAAGAATTATCGAGCGATTTAATAAAAAAAGAAATATACGTTTTCAAATCTTTTATAACAAGCCAAGGATAATCGAACAACTCAAAATATTTTTCAAACAAAGTATGCTTAATATCTAATATTTCGCTAAAATATTTATTCATATTATATTAAACGATAAGGCGTTAAAAAATATTACAAATAATTTATATTTCAAAAAAGAAAAAAAATTGAGCGATACTCTTGACAAAGCGCATAAAATATATTATAATATGCTCGCAAATGCTGATATGGCTCAGTTGGTAGAGCGCGTCCTTGGTAAGGACGAGGTCACCGGTTCGACTCCGGTTATTAGCTCCAAAAAAACTCCGAAACTCGGTTTTGAGTTTCGGAGTTTTTTCTATTCGCTTTTTTCAATTGCTTCTTTACTCTCTTTTGAAAGAAATAAATGTATGCCCAACGCGCAATTAAAACTCGTAACGGCAAATACGCTGAATCTTTCGACCACTCCGAAATAATTCTGCGGAACGATTTTCGTTCCCAAAGCCCCCGCAAGCATCATAAACAAAGCGACGCTTGCGCATATTGCGTAAGATAAATGCTCTTTGTTTTTATAACCCGCGATCATAATAAGAACAAGCGAAACGATTGAAAGCATTACGACGACCGCAGTTATAATCATGTGCATAACGTCTTGCGCGGTTCCCGCATATCCGCTGTCGGAGAGCGGAAACATACGGTACCCTACCGCCGAAACAAACTCCATAATCGCAAAAAGATATACGCCTGTTCTTAATAATTTAGATTTTTTTGAAGTAATTCCTATACATACGACTACTGCGCAAAGAACTTCGCAAACGTTATAAAAACTGCTCAGGCTGTTCCACAAAGAAAGCGAAGGCGCGTTTTTCGCGCTTAAATCGCTTACGGCTTGCTTCGTCCATACGTACCCGGGATAAGCAAGCGGTGAAAATATTACGGCAGTCGCATAAGACAGAAAACTCACTATACCCGTAAGTCCCAGATAATTCAATAACTTCCTTTTCATTTTTACTCCTTAAACGCATGTTCGCGACAAAAATTATCGATAAAATCATACAATATTTTAAAATCTTCGGTTGTTTTTTCTTTCCCGAAAGTTTTATCTGAAATATAATCGGTTATACCGTGAACGGTCAACGCAAAAGTCGTCGCGCCGATATCGACGTTATAAAAACTTAACAGTTTTTTGTTTTGTAAAAGCAAAAACAATTTTCTTGTTTCTTCTATCATTTTTTCCGTTTCGCCTTGCATAATTTTCGATGCGCAGGCGGAATAAACCCGTTCGGAATAAATCACCTTGTAAAAATCGTTGATTTTGCTTTCCGAAGTAAGTTTTACGTAATTCATAACCGCCCCCGAAAGTATCTCGCAAGCGGTTTTTCCTTGTAAAAACTCGTCGTAATCGCGTATTTCCGTCTTTGTTTTTTCTTTTGCTTTTTCTCTTAAAAAAGAATACGCTCCGTCGATAAGTTCTTCTTTCGATTTAAAATGATTGTACAGCGAAGCCTTTCTTATGCCTACTTTTTCCGCAATCATACTCATAGAAACGCCCTTCAACCCCTTTTCGGAAGCAAGACATAGCAACGCTTCTATTATTTGTTCCTTTCTTTGCTCTCCCATATTTTACCTCGCAAATCAAAAACTAACTACCGTTCGGTAGTTTAAGTATATAACAAAGATTCGTTTAAGGCAAGTAATTTGACAAAGAAAATAAAAAATATTCTCAATACATTGACTTGACGGCGATATTTATATATACTTTATCATATAAACTTTTGGTGGCGAATATGGAAAAATTGAAAATAGGTTTATTTATCGATACTTTTTACCCGATGATAGACGGCGTAATAAACGTCGTGGACAATTATGCGGTCAATTTGTCAAAATATGCGGACGTAACGGTATTTTGCCCGAAAGGACTCGATAAAAATTATAAGGACGATTTTCCTTACAAAGTTGTAAGATGTAAAAGTTTAAAGT
>CAKQSC010000087.1 GCA_934271725.1 uncultured Clostridia bacterium | reverse complement strand
AGAAAAACCGAACCATCTGTCCGTACTCACTTTTTGCCAACTGTTACAAGAGAAGTTTATGGAAAAATTCGTTATGTCGATTTCCGGCAAGAAAGAAACGCCCATTCCACCGCTAGTGCTTCTTCCCGATGCGGTAAGTTTGTTGTTATCGTAAGAAAGCGTCGTTCTTATATCGTTATACTGTATCCTAGACCCCGCGCCGGACGTTAAAACGTAGTTAAACGGTTTCCAGTCGTTTGCGGAATAACTCGTCTGTCCGTCCGCAACAGCAGTGGAGGCGTTTAAGGTAAACAAACTAGCCATAAGAATACACGCGCTTGCCAAAATGCTCAATAATTTTTTCATAATTCCGTTATTCTCCTTTCTTTCTTTTAATCATCGCTAAGCCGACGAGTGCCAAAGACAAAATTACGGGTATGCCCGTAAAGACGCTTGCTTTACAACCTTTTCCTTTCTCTTTTCCGTAAATAACTATTTTATAAACGGAAAGATTGTCGACTTTGATTTTCGCTACGTTTCCTTCGATTTTTCCGAAATCTTCGTCCATTTCCTGCGATTCACCGTCTTCGTTGATGAAATATAACTTATAAGATTTATAATTGTCGGGCAAAGTATATTCAACGTCCATATAACTTCCGAGAGATACTTCTTTACCTTGCGAATAAGGCGTTACGGTGAAATAATCGGCAACTTTAAGTTTCAATTTGTCCGCTCTTTCGGATACGACTTCGTAATCGCCGTCCGTTTCGTCAAGAGTTTTTACTTTTATATCGTCAACCCATTTTGCATACACGCCGAAAGACGCTATGTCGCCGTTTTCTATCGTCGCTTTTACGTTTCCGCTCGTTACAACCTTATTTTCGAGATAATCGGGTTTGGAACCGTCGCAAGCGGAGTGTCCGTTAACCTTGTTAACCGTTATATTGATAGGTCTGTGAGTATCGTCCGCATACATTGTTACGAACGAAAAATAACAATCGTTTTCCGTAAAGTATGTTTTAAATCCGTTCAACGCGTTACCTGCGTTAAGACAAGGCAAAACCTGATCGAAAACGCCTTCCTGTTCGGGATTTTCACCCTTCCACGCACCGTCGTTGAAGTTGAACGCTATACCGTCTTCGGTTGCGGTAAGACTGACTTTAAACTTACCGTCGTATTTATCGTCCAACTTAATATTGCTTACGAATCTGCCGTTGCCTACGTCGTTCCAGCCTTTTTCGTTTTTAACTCCCGTTATAGTATCGAGATTTTTTTCGACGTAACTGAGGCTTATCGTGTTATCCGTAATAAGTTTACTCGTCCATAATTGTAACACCACGCCCGTCTGAACGTTGTTGGCGTAATATCCTCTGCCGTTCATACAGTTGAACGGTTGATTTACGGGGATAGGATTGCCGTCGTCGTAATTTAAAAGATTATCCAAAAAGGACAGACATATCCAGGACGCTTTGTCTACATCGGGAATATCCAAAACCATATCGATAGAAAAGTTTGTTACGTCAAGAGGTTTAGCATAAGAAAAACCCGTTGTCGCTATTCCCGCGTTAAGCGCGCCGGAAAAAGTAACCGTACCGGTTTCACCGTTATACGACATTCCCGTAGGGATTTCGTACCCGCTGTTCATATAATTTTGCGCAAGCCAGTTACCCGTAGGTTCCTTTTCGGCTTCGTCCGCAAAAACGGTTGTAACGAAAATGCCTGACATCAACGTTACGGTAAGTAAAACAATAAGTAATTTTGCTATTTTTTTCATATTTCCTCCTTAACCTTTAACGCTTCCTAAAACGATACCGTTTACGATATATTTCTGCGCCCAAGGATAAATTATTATTATGGGTATAAGAATTATAAAAATGTTTGCGGAAGCAAGCGAGTTGTTGCTGACTTCTTTGAAAGTCGCCTGCGCTCCCGAAAGAGTAGGTTCTTTTAAAAATTGCTGTAAATAAGTCTGCAACGGATAGTATTGCGGTTGAGAACTGTAAATCAACCCGTCAAACCAACTGTTCCACTGACTTATAAACGAAAACATAATTACGGTTATTATTATGGGCATAGAACACGGAACGACTATCTGTATCATAACGTTAAAATGATCCGCGCCGTCGAGAAACGCCGCCTCTTCCATAGAACGGGGTAACTGACGGAAAAAGTTCATCATCATTATCGTTAAGAAAACTTGTATAGAACAAGGGAAAATCAACGCCCAGATAGAATCTTTAAGGTGAAGAGTGTTCGCCACAAGCAAATACGTCGGTACGAGTCCCCCGCCGAACAACATTGCTATTATAAGTAACGTAAGGTATATTTTTCTTCCTCTGAAAACGCCGTCTTCTCTCGAAAGCGGATATGCCAGCAAAATCGTGAAAAAAGTAGTTAAAAAGGTACCTATAACCGTTTTAAGAACACTCACTTTGAGAGCCGACCAGAACTCCGGATTAGAAAAAATATACGCATAAGAGTCGTTTGTAAATCCTTTCGGTATAAAACTTACGAGATTTGCTTCAACAAACCCTTTTGAACTGAACGAAATCGCAAGTACGTGTATTATAGGCAACACGCACAACAACGCGAGTAACGTTAAGATAAGATAGTTGAAAGCCGTAAATATTCTGAAAATAACTTTACTTTTTCCGTCTGTCATAAACGCCTCGCTAAAATATTCTGTATTCGGTAGTCTTTTTGACTATCAAGTTACTTATTCCTATAAGCAGTAACGCAACGACGGATTTAAACAAGCCAACCGCCGTACCTATCGGGTAATTCGCCGCGCTTGTTCCTTCCAGCGTCAAACGGTATACGTAAGTATCTATAATGTCCGCCCCTTCGTAAACAAGCGGATTATAAAGAACAACTATCTGATCGAAATTCGCGTTTATTACGCTACCGAGGTTTAAAATAAGATTAAGCATTATTATGGGAAGAATACACGGCAAAGTAATTCGCATTACTTTTTTAAACTCGCCCGCACCGTCTATTTCCGCCGCTTCATAGAGTGTAGGATCTATTCCTGCAATGGCGGCAAGATAAATAATCGTGCCGTATCCGATCCCTTTCCATATATCCGTAAAAATAATTATCGCAACAAAGGAAACGTTTTCCTGTAACCACAGTTTATTGCCCGAATAACCGAACACTTTAAGAAAAGAGTCGAACATTCCTCCTTGTTGGAAAACCGTTTTTATAACGCTTCCCAAAATAACCCACGATAAGAAATACGGCATAAAATATATAACCTGAAATATCTTTTTCGGCGTTTTTCTGCGAAGTTCGTTAAGAAGCAGTGAAACTATAATGGGTACCGGAAAGCCCAACACGAGTTTAAGCGACGCTATAACCAAAGTGTTTCTGAGCGCTCTGTAAAACTCCGGCATGTTGGTAAACATATACTTAAACCAGTATAGCCCTACGTATTTACTGCCCCATATTCCTTTCTGATAGTTCAGTTTTTCTACAAACGCAAGTCTTAAACCGAACATAGGCACATAGTTGAAAACTACAAGAAATATTATCGGCAAAATGATGATGAGATGAAGTTGCCAGGACAGATATTTCATCGGATTTTTATTTTTCTTTTTCAATATCCGTTTCATTTGTTAAGTCCCTCCAACACCGCCGAAACGCCTTTCGCGTTTATTTTGTTTACAAAAGTAGTCCATTCGCTTTTCGTTACGGAAACCGGGGAAGTGTACATAAATATCAATTCCTGATTTTCAAAATCGGAAATAATACTGTTGTACTTCGCCATTTCTTCCGTATTCATACCGCAAAAATCCGGTCGTTTGAAATTGACTACAAGATTATTTTTATCTTTTTCGTAATCGTAATCGGCGTATTCGGTAAGTTCCTCGTAGGCACCACCCTCGCAGAATATTCTGTAATACGGGTAATATACTTTTCCGCTACCTTTCGGATTATTTAAAAAAGCAATGATATTATCGTAATAAGTCGATTCGTCCAACGTCAGAAATGAAGAATCGTTTTCTCTTAACGCCTTTTGCAAATCGTATGCGTAACGAATATTTTTGTTAGGCGCGTCAAGTCTTATCGGCATATACATTTCAAGTTCGGAAGCCACGTTTTTGTACTTTTCGGAAGAACGCGTTTCGACCACCTTTTTCGTAAACTCGCCGTCGTCGCTGAAAAATCTGTCCACGATATGATTTGCAAGAATTATTATCACTTCCGGATTAGTGCAATCTTTGCCGACGCAATAAAAGGAATTGTTGGAAATATTATAAGGAACCATAGGTTTTATAACATTTCCGTCATAATCTCTGATCGCCCAAGGAATCCAGTCGACGTTCTGATTTACAAGATACGCATCGCCTAATCCGTAAGACATTATGCTCCAATATTGCCCTAAAAAACTGCCTATTTTGCCTGCCGCAAGTGCTTTTTTAAGCGTCTGCCCGTCGAATGCGGAGTTTTTCTCGATATACCCGTTGTTATAAAAATCGTTGAGCAGATTTATCGTATCGTACATTCCGTCCATTGCCGTGCCGTAAACGTATTTTCCTTGTTCGTCCGTTACGTAATATGACGGGTATGCGTTGTAAATATTCGCAATTCCGTTAAGATTTTCCGATTCAAACCCGAGAGAAAAACCGTAAGTGTTGTCAACTCCGTCCCCGTCGGGATCGTTTTTGGAAAAATACTTTATTACTTCTATATATTCGCCGAAGTTTTTCGGCATCGAATCGTTTAACGTTTCTTCCGTAAAAGAAATGCCTTTATACGTAAGATATTTCTTATACCAGTCGGCGCGTATC
>CAKQSC010000086.1 GCA_934271725.1 uncultured Clostridia bacterium | reverse complement strand
TTGTCGAGCGTGCATACGTCTTTTACTATATCGTAGAACTTGTTCATTACTTCTATTCCCATTGCGGGGTGAGCGTTTTGTCTTCCGCGCATACGAATGGAAACTTTAACCTTGTTTCCCTGCGACAAAAACTTTTGCGCCTGTTTCGCCTTGACGTTAATATCGCCGACGTCTATGGTCATAGAAAGCCATATTTCTTTGATTTCTACTGTTTTTTGGTTCTTTCTCGCTTCTTTTTCCCTTTTGATCATATCGAAACGATACTTGCCGTAATCCATAATTTTGCATACGGGCGGAACGGCGGTCGGGGAAATCTTTACGAGGTCCAGACCTTTTTCTTCCGCAACGGAATTCGCTTCGCTTGCGCTCATGATACCGAGTTGTTCACCGTTTTCGCCGATAACCCTGACTTCGCGGTCGCGGATATCGCCGTTGATTTGTTGCTCTTTAATACCCATAATCTCCTTGAAAAAAATAAACGGCTTGCATTTTGCAAACCGCAGTAATACCAAACGCCGAACGGACTGAACCAGCCGAACGAAACCGTTTTAAGTATCGAGCCTTACCGCAAAAACGGGAAGGCGAGATGGTTTTACCACTGCTTTGCCTATATATATTACCAAAGCGCGATAAAAATGTCAAACGTTTTTTATACTTTTTTTAAAAATAGAAAATCCGCCGTCGGGCACCCGAAAAAAACCGAAACGTTCAATCTGTTTCGAGCATTAAAAAGTCGTTCACTTCGACTTTTATCTTACCGTCCGTTACGGGAACGTCTTTTTTATGAGACAAATCGGTTACTTTCGCCCCTTTTCCGACTTTCATTTCCACTATTCTCGTCGTATTTTCAAAAGACGGTTCGAGATTTACGAAACTTACGAAAACGCGGTCGTTATCTTCAAAAATCACGCTTTCTACGTATCCGCTCCCTTTTACTTCGTACTTCGGCGAAACAAACCTTAAAACAATATTCGCGAATATTTCTTTAAAGTTTTTACGCTCGTCGTTTTCTATAAGCGCGGACGTCCATATAACTTTGCCTTTGCCGTAATTTGTTTCGACTATTGCAGGTTTATCCGTCCTTACGCCCGGCGGGTTAGAGTGAACGGAAGCAAAGTGTTTGTTGTCGTCGGGATCGGTATACGGCAAAACGATTTTCGCCTTTACGTCTCCGCGCAAGTTATACGTCGGTATTTTATACGTTACGGGCAAAGGATATTTTTCGTTAAACTCCGACATAATCTCCTTATAATCGCCCGTCGGCGCGACGTACGCCTGTACTTCCGCATAACCCTTGTACACGTGCGCATATTTGCTTTCTCCGAACGTATATCCCGTAAACTCCGCGCCGAAAAACTCTTTCATAAGCCGTTTGTCGCTCTTTCCCGAAAGATAAAGAACACCGCCCTTTTTTACGTAATCTATAAACTTCAAGGGTTCGTCGTTATCGAAATCTTGCAGACACGGCGCGATAATCATTTTGTATTTGTCAAGGTCGCCCGTATTTCCGTTTGCGATAACCGCCGTCGCGATATGTTTTTCCACAAGAGTTTTGTGAGCGTTTACGGCGCAAAGTTTGTTATACGTCTTTGCATAAGGCTCTTCAAACATCGTTTTGCTGTCGAAATAAACCGCCACGTCGGCATACAATTCTCCCTTGTCCATATATTCTTCGTAAGGCATTTGTTTTTCAAACGCTTTGCCTACTTTTTCGTAAACCCTTTCGTCGAGAGTTCCGTCCGGGTTTATCGCGTCTATATTAAGCGTCGCGCCGTGATGCGCTACCGTCAGCATTATTTCGGCGTTCAGCATTTCCTGCGGTTTGGTTACGGTATGCTCTCTGAGATTTTTATTGCACCTGCAAGTCATATACTCGAAGGGTTGATTTTTCGTAATGCCGTAATAATATTTAGCCGTAAAAGAATGACTGTACAAATCGCCGTAGAGATCGCCTCCCGTAAACTCGCACTCGTCGTTTATTCCTTCCGTAGAACCGCCAAGCCAGTCGCAACCGATAACCGCCGCGAAATTGAACTCCGCAGTTACTTTCGGCATTAACTCTTTCGACAGATTTTTAACGTATCTTACGAAGTCGACCATCCACTCCTGACGCTTTTTAACGTACAGCAACCATTTTTCGTCGTTAAAATCTTCTTTTTCGGGTATATCGAAACCCGTTTCCTCTTTGAACCTCTTTTTACAAGAATCGCACCGACAGGGAACTTCCCAGTAAGGCATATCGTAAAATATACCGTCAAGATTATCGAAATAATCGGCTAACTCCTTTACGTTTTCTTTGACGAACGCTCTGTAATCCGCATTGTTAGGACAGCACAGCCCGTATCTTTGCCCTTTGTCGCGCCAGGTGGAACCGTCCGCATATCTCATTTCCCACTCGGGGTGAAAATCCGTCGCCACGTTATTGAAAATAAGACTGTAATACCCCACGACTTTCAGCCCGTGCGATTTGCAAAGGTTTACGAGTTGTTTTACGCCGTTGTTTTCCCCCGTCATTTTCGCGTGCGTTTTCGCGACTTTCGTAGGATAATTACACAAACCCGTGTGCGATTGCAGATATATCATAGGGCTTTGTATATGCGCTTTTTTCAGACAAGCGAAATATTTTTCCGCGTCGAACCGCGACAGATACTCGTCTCTGTCGTCGTTTACGTGCATATCCGTGAGTTGTCTTCTGTAAATACCTTTATACCACTTTTCCATTTTCAGTTTATAAAACAGGTACTTGCTACATAACGGTATTCGTCGGCAAGTACCTTATTTCCTTTTTATTATTCTATATCGAGGTCGGGATTTTCCGCAAAGTGTTTAAGCATTACAAGGTTTTCCGTCTTGCTTTCGTTGGTTACGGTTATTCCGTTTTTAGCCGTCTTTTCGGTTACGAAAAACTCGTCGCTCGTGAGTTCGCCGTAGCGTATAAGCGTCGGGGTTTCGATATCCCATTTGCCGAACTTACCGTGCCCTTGTATAAGTATAAACCCGTACGGCGCGGAATCGCTTAAAGTAACGCTCTGTCCAGGATATACCGTCAGCCTTTTGGCGCACGCGAGTTTTGATTTATAACAAATCCATTCTTCTTTATACGCGTCGCTTTCCCTTGCCGTTACGGGGCGCATAAATCTGTGTTCTTTGAAATTCGGATCTACGTTAACTTCCCAGTCTATAACGTCCATAAGATAGTCGTAGTTGCCTATTTCCTCTTCGGGGCAATTTTTCCAAAGAAGATTTTCCGGCACGCAATGTCCGCCTGAAAGAACGGATTGATACATTGCGTATACGTCGGAAGCAAATTGCGGTTCGTAAGTACAAAGGCTTGCGGGCGCGTGTAAAGTTCCGGGAGGAACGTCCCAACCCGTATCGAGTTCTATCTTATACGCTTGCGAATAATCGAGCAGATGATTGTCCCCTTTCGAGAAGTTCATAAGACATTGCTTGATTTCTTCTTTCGTGCAATCGGGGTTAAGACCGAAAAACGTATAAGGATATTCCGCGCCGTAGTTATTCATTTGCGCGGGGAAAAAGTACATTTCGGGTTTTCCGTCGCTACCCACTCTTTTCGCGTGTTCGTCTCTGTGATGTATGTGATGAGGAAGAGGTCCCGCGTTGTCGAAAAACTTTGAAAACATAGGCCACTTGTGATATTTGTTCCACAACGCGTCGCCTATTATTTCGCCTTTCAATTCGTCCACCATATCTCTTAAAAGAAGGGATTCTTTGCCGTCTGCGGACACGACGTAAGACAATCCCTCGTCTTCCGGCGTTCCCGGTCCGTTTTCCGCCCACGTTGTGGAAGCAAACCACCTTTCGTCTATACCGCCCTTTTCAAGCCCCAGAACGTAATAATCGTCAGGGTGAAGTTTGATACGTTTGCCCGGTCTGCAAAAACTTCTTGCAACCCACGTCGGTTTAAGCCTTAAAACGCCGTTACCCTCGGTTAAAAAATCTTTTGCTTTCATTTTTATATTCTCCTTAAATCACAACAACTCCAAAACTTCGTTGAAATTATTTACTTTTTTATGACACAACCCGTCAAGACCGCTTTTTGCGATATTCCCCGAATTCATTCCTACAACGGGAAACCCCGCGAATCTCGACGATAAAACGCCCGCGGAAGAATCTTCAACGCACAGCGTGTGCGAATCGTTTTTGACGTTAAGCCCTATTCTTGCGAGTTCCGCGTAAATGAACGGGTGCGGTTTACCGGCGATTTCGCCTATCGTTCCGTACACCCCGTGTATTTTCCTGTCTCCGCCCGTTATGACGGCGTCGTAAAAATCCAACGGATCGCCCATATTCAACTGACGGAACACCGAAACTATTTCGGGTATCGCTTTATATTTAAGTCCGCTTGTCGCAAGACCTATTTTTATTTTTCTGCGTTTGAGTTCCAGAAGAAACTCTTTAAGCCCCGGCGTCGGTTTAAACGCCCCCGTGTTGCCTTCGCCTTTCATAACCTTGTCAAGTTCTTCTTCCGCGACAAGATGATAAACAGAGTTGGCGTCGTCCACTATTTTATCGGGACAATACTTGTTTATGCAATACCTCAGATGATCGACGGTGGTATACCCCGAAACGAAAGGCTCGTCCGCCTCTTCGAGGGTAAAACGGGGATTGCCTATGATTTTCGCCATAGTCCGCTCGATTACATAAACCCAGAACGTTTCGCTGTCGAGCGTCGTTCCGTCGAGATCCGTCATAACCGCTTCCGCTTTCGGCGTATATTCTATATCTTTAATCTCGTAACAAGCGTTTAATTCCTTTGAAAAAATCTCGCCGTACGTTTTGCCGTCTTTATCGAAAAAACGGACGTTGTTAAGTTTTGCGTTATTCAAATC
>CAKQSC010000085.1 GCA_934271725.1 uncultured Clostridia bacterium | reverse complement strand
GTCCAAAACAGCATACGGTTGCAAGAAACGATAACAATACAACTTTTTTAATAGATGTGACAATCAGGATTTTACTCCGGTTTTTTGCCTTTCGTCTTTGCCGTTGTAGCACAGTAAAAAGCGGAAGTAAACGGGAAAAATTGTTGCTTAAAAATTGAACATATGAGTAAAGCCAAAGTTGAGCGATTTCAACCTTGGCTTTATTTTTATGTGATAAAGAATTAAGCCCGACATCAAGGCAACAATTTGTTCCTTTGTCGTTGACTTCCGATTGCGCCGACAGTAAATATATTTAACACTCATTTTCTTTGTGCTTTGGTTAGGTTTGCCGAAAGGCGAAGAAAATACTTCGGAAGTAAGAAAAATGAAAGAGTTTCAAAAAGGCATTTTAGATAATGACAAGGTTATAAGTGCGGAAAACGTGCAACGTATGGGTAAAGTGATTGCTTTATGTGTTCGTGGCGGTAAAGATTTGCATAATCTTTACAAAGGACTGTTAAAAGATATAAACCGTGCAGGCGACGATATGAGCCATTATTCCGACGGCTATGAAATAGCGCAAGAAGCAATGTTGTTCCTATGCCAACATATGGGTAAAAGACTTGACGACGTTTACATTACTAAAACAGGCAAAAAAATTACTATTAAACAGGCATGTTTCAGCGTAGCCAACAGATACTTGGCTAAAAACTTTGTAAGCCCTGTACTCAACACAATTAGCCTTAACGAGCAGATTATAAACAAGCCGACGGAATAAATTATCTTATTCGTAAAACGCGGGCGGTTGCCGAAAAGCAACCGCCCGCGTTTATTTTTAATATGTTTGTTTAACTTTCTTTTCCCGTCTGCGCAAACGAATTTATAGCGACGACAACGTCGTTATAATCGGATTTTACGCGATCGAACAACTCCGTCGCGCCGTCAAAAGTTTTGGCACGCAAAACCTCCGTCAGTTCGGAAGCGGACTTTGCAAGTCGGGTAAAGCCGAGATTGCCCGCAATTCCTTTAAGCGTATGCGCTGCTCTGAAAGCTTCGTCTATATCTTTCGACCGCATTGCGTGCTTTAAAAGATTGAAACTGTCGTCCGATAAAAATCTTAAAACGAAATGCGCAACCGTTTCTTCGGAAGAAAATCTTTCCGTTACGTCTTCGTAATTACCGCCGACTGCGTCGTAAACCTGTTTAAGGTTCATAATAGGCACCCCCCCCCCTTGATGTTTAAGACTTTTTATGCAATTTATGAGTTTGTCTCCGTCAATCGGCTTCGATACGTGCGCGTTCATACCCGCAGATTTCGCGTTTGCGACGTCTTCTGCGAAAGTGCTTGCCGTCATTGCGATTATAGGTATTTCTTTCGCATCGCCACGATTAAGCCCGCGAATGTTTTTCGTTGCGTTAAGTCCATCCGTATCGGGCATCATAACGTCCATTAAAATAACGTTGAAGTAGCCGACTTCGCTTTGTCCGAATATTTCCGTTACTTCTTTCCCGTTGCACGCGCGAACGACTTTCGCCCCCGCGACTTCAAGCAAAAACTGTACGATTTCGTAATTCAAATCGTTGTCTTCCGCGACGAGAATATTATAACCTTTAAGTTTTTCTTTTCCTTCGTCCGTGTCATATTCGGTCGCCTTATTCCATTTTTCAACCACTTTGAAAGAGGCTTCGAGAGTGAACTCCGTTCCCTCGTCCTTTTTGCTTTCTACCGACAGGTTCCAGCCCGCTCTCGCAACGAGTTTTTTAACTATCGAAAGTCCGAGTCCGACTCCGTCGAGAGATTTCGCTTCGCTTCGGTTTTCTCGCTCGAAAGGTTCGTACATCTTTTTCATAAACTCGTCGTCCATACCGATGCCCGTATCTTTGCACTTGAACACGAAAAACGCGTATCCGTCCCGAACCCCCGTTTCCCGAGCGGAAACTTCTACACTGCCGTTAGGTTTATTGTATTTTATCGCGTTGCCGACAAGGTTTGTAAGAACTCTTTGCAACTGCACCTTACCGCCGAAAAGATAGTCGTGCTCTATGCCGACGTGCTTTGCGTCGAAAGTAAGCCCCGCCTCTTTCGCCTGCGTTTCCATAAAGGAATCTACTTCTTTCAAAAGATCCGTCAGACTGAATTTCTCATCTTTCCAATCAGGCTCGTCGGTAGAAAGTTTGTTCATATAAAGAATATCGTTTACGAGTTCGAGAAGATATTCGGAAGCATCCCAAATCTTTTCTCTGCACTCTTTTTGCTTTTCGACGTCGTCGGCGTAATACTCGCCTATTTTAACCATTCCCCTTATACCGTTTATGGGCGTTCTGATATCATGGCTCATTCGCCTTAAAAAGTCCGTTTTCGCTTCGTTTGCCAAAATCGCCTGTTGCGCAAGCCGTTCCTTTTCCATACGATGAGTTTCGTCTATACGTTCCTGTTCCGCGCGTTTTCTGTTCAAAGTCATCTGTCTGACGGTTATTATGACGGTAACCGCGCACAGATACAGCAAAAACACGGTAGGCAATATTACCGACCTTCTCGAAAAAACCACGTCGCTAGGCAGATAAGTGTAAATATACATATTTTTACACTTCGTTCTTACGCCGTAATATTTACCGCCGTCTCTGACCGTTAAGAGCGTGTCGAAAATATCTTCTTCTCTGAACTTGCGGATTACTTCCGTTTCTTCCGCGAGAAAACCTACTTTACCCTCTACGTTGGAGGCTATCACGTTACGCCCGTCCGTTACGACTACAACACCGTCCGAGCCGAATACAAACCCCTTTAAAAGCGTGGAAACGGAAAACCTGTCGTCTTCCACTTCGGACGCGCGTTGACGTTTATAGCACAGAACAATCCCTTTACAATCCCCTCTTGCAACCATCGAATAGTCGTAATAATACCCGTTTACGAGGAGTCTTGCGGAATCGCTTTTAAACAAATCTTCCGAAATCTGCAAAAAACTTTCAAAATAAGGCGTCCACATTTGCTTATCGTTCGCTCCGTCCGCATAGTCGGTATAAAAAGAAACTACTTTAAACCCTTGCGAATCGGTTGTGTTTTCGGTTACGCATATACCGTTCAGTCTGTTTGCCTCCGCCAACGACCTTATGTCTTCCGAATAATCGGACAAAGAGTAATCTATCGCGCTACGTATGGAAAAAGCCTTATCGCCGACGTCGTACAGACTTCTCAAAGCGTCTTCCGTGGCGAGTTCTTCATAACGTATACATTGCTGTTTCGTGTACTGCGATACGGCAGTCATTTGCTTTTTCGCGTCGTTTTTGTCGGTGGCGGTGGTTATGAGCGCAACCATAACTCCGAGAACTATTCCTACAAGAATAATCGACGCTATGTAAATTATCCAGGTTTGTGTTTCGTTAATCTTTTTCTTCATAATCCACCAGATACAGGTCGGGATCGAGTCCGTAATCGGAAACGAGTCCCGCAAGATAACCGTTGTATTTAAGCAACTGAAACGCGTCGTTCAATTTATCTACGATATCGGCGTGCGCGCCCGACAAAAACGCAACGCCTATCCGAACCTCTAAAAGAGATTCTTCCAAAATCCTTAATTCGGAGGAACTAGTTTTCATATATTCTCTCAACACGAGTTCGTGTCCCGCTATTCCGTCGACGTACCCCTTGTTTATCGCACCGAACAGGTAATTGACGCTAGGCAGACAGTTAAGTTCTTTAAGCGTCGGGACAATCAGATTTTCAACGCCCGCTCTGCCCGAAAAAATATCGTCCGCTTTCGTTGTCGACTGAACGGCTATTCTTTTGCCAGTAAGGTCGGCTAATTTATATATTGCGCTGTCGCTTTTTACCGCGACTACCTGACGACTGTTCATATACGGCAAAGACCACGAATAATCTTCCTCTCTTCCCGTTCTCGTAAAACAGCACCATATACAATCTATTTCGCCTTTTGAAAGGTATGTATTTTTTTCAGCCCATTCGATATGCACGAACACGGGAGTGTAGCCTATGTGTCTGCATACCTCCGTTGCGAGTTCCACGTCAAGCCCAGCGAAACCGCCGTTATCGTCTCTGTAAACGAAAGGCTCGTAATAATCTATTCCTATAACGAGTTTCGGCAAATCGTTTTTAGTTGACGACGAGTTGTTTTCGGCGCACGAACAAAGTAACGCCGCACTTAAAACGAGAATTGCGACAATCACTGCGATTTTTCTTAAAATATTTCTATTCAACCTTTTTTCTGCCCTCCTCTACCGTCTTTTTTAAATCGTCGGCACATTCTTCAAGGCACTCTATAAGCAACGGGTTAAAAGCACCGCATTCTCCGTTTTTAATAATTTCCATTGCCTTTAAGTGAGAATACGCGGGTTTATACGAACGTTTCGATATAAGCGCGTCGTAAACGTCGCAAACGGAAACTACCTGCGCCGAAACGGGTATTTCGTCGCCGACAAGCCCGTCCGGATACCCCTTACCGTCAAACCTCTCGTGATGATGTCTGCAAATTTCCCTTGCGTATTTAAGCAACGGCTCTTTTTCGTACGCCTTTATGTTTTTAAGCATACGCTCGCCGAGAATAGTGTGAGTTTTTACAATCTCGAACTCTTCGGGCGTAAGCCTGCCCTTTTTATCTATAATCGCGCCGTCTATTCTCGATTTGCCTATGTCGTGCAAAGCGGAAGCGGTGGATATAACGTAAACGTCCTTTTCTTCTATGCCGTATTCCGTTTTTTTGCGAATAAGTTTTTCGAGAATCAATTCGGTAAACTTCATCATGTGTCCTGCGTGCGTACCGTTATCGTCGCCGTCGGGGTGTTCTACTATCTGACTTAAAATCTCGACTATCATATTACGGTTTTTCTCTTTACTCTTCGTTTCGCCCGTAATACGAGAGATAAGTTTTTTCTGCCTTGCGTAAAC
>CAKQSC010000084.1 GCA_934271725.1 uncultured Clostridia bacterium | reverse complement strand
CTGCTCAGAGGCATGGACGGCGGTGATTCCCCTTACAGATTTTTAGTATCGGCGGAAACGGACGACAATCTTAAAGAAAGCATAATAAAATATCTTTCCGAGCATATTTACGACAATATTTCTTTGAAAGACGTGTGCGACGCGTTCCATTACAAAAAAGCGTGGCTTTGCTCTTATTTTTTAAGAGAAACGGGTACGCAGATTTATAAAACTTATATAAAAATGAAAATGGACGAAGCAAAAAAACTAATCCGACAAAATTATACTTTCGGCGAAATAAGCGACAAACTTTGTTATGACAACCCCGCTTATTTTTCCGCTTCCTTTAAAAAATACGTGGGAATGACTCCCGGCGATTACAAAAAAAGCATAAAATAGAAAAAACGCTTATCCGCAAAGATAAGCGTTAATTTTTTATTGTCTGAATTGCTCGTTATAAAGCGTTGCGTAAGTACCGTTAAGTTTCATAAGTTCGTCGTGATTGCCCTGTTCTATAATTCCGTCTTTGGTAACGACCGCGATTTCGTCCGCGTTTTTAACGGTAGAAAGTCTGTGCGCTACGACTATCGTAGTTCTTCCCTCACTCAATTTTTCAAGCGCGCTTTGTATCTGCATTTCGGTTATATTGTCGAGAGCGGAAGTCGCTTCGTCGAGAATAAGTATTTTCGGGTTTTTAAGGAATGCCCTCGCAATAGATATTCTCTGTTTTTGTCCGCCCGAAAGTTTAACTCCTCTTTCGCCGACTTCCGTATCGAACCCGTCGGGCAAAGTCTGAATAAAATCGTAGATATTCGCTTTTACGGACGCTTCTATAAGTTCTTTTTCTGTTGCGCCGAAGTTTCCGTACAAAATATTTTCCTTAATGCTCCCCGCGAACAAGAATACGTCCTGCGCGACGATGCCTATATTTTTACGCAAAGACGATAACTTCATATCGCGTATGTCCACGCCGTCTATTTTTATACTGCCCGAGTTTATATCGTAAAATCTAGGCAATAAATGGCAAAGAGTCGTCTTTCCTCCACCGGAAGGACCTACCAGAGCAAGAGTTTTGCCCGCGTCTATTTTAAGCGAGAAATCGGAAATGACAAGTTTTTCGCGTTCTTTCGTCTGATAACCGAAAGTTACGTTTTCAAAGGAAATATCTCCGTTTTTTACAGTAAAATCTATTGCGCCGGGCTTTTCGGTTTCCGGTTTTTCGGCAAGAACTTCTTCATAACGCACGAAACCGCTCATACCGCCCTGAATCTGCTCGAAAATAGAAATAAACGTCCTTATCGGGTTTATCAGAACGACTATATACAAAACGAACGCCGTAAAGTCGCCCACGTCAATTTTTCCGTAATAATAAAACAAACCGCCCGCAAGAATCGCGATAAAGTACAGAAAGTCGGTTAAAAATGACATTACGGTATGAAAGTTTGCCAAAACCTTATATGCCCTTGTTCTCGCTTGCTGAAAACTGCGGTTATACGTTTCAAAAGTTTCGCTTTGGTGTTCTTCCGCCGTATACGCTCTCGATACCCTTATACCCGCAACCGCGCTTTCTATGCTCGAATTGATTTCGCTTGTTTCTTCTCTCATTTTTTTCCACGCGACCATTAAAGATTTTCTTGCAAAAACAAGATAAATAACTATAACGGGGATAATTGTGGCGACTATAAGAGAAAGCCACGGATTGACGAAAATAAGCAAAATAATCGCGCCGATAATGGTTATTACGGATAAAAACAAATCTTCCGGTCCGTGATGCGCGAGTTCGGATATTTCAAACAAATCGTTTATCATTCGCGACATTATGCTTCCCGTCTTATTGTCGTCGTAATAGGTAAACGGCAATTTTTGTAAGTGAGCGAACAGTTTTCTTCTCATATCGCCCTGTATTCTTACACCCACCTGATGCCCGTAATACTCTACGATATAAGTAAGCCCCGCTTTAAGAAGATAAACGGCAAGCAACGCGCCGAGCCATACAAGCATAAACTTTAAGTTTCTGTTCGGTATAAAATCGTTTATAACGTTTTTTGTGATAAACGGATAAAACAAATTGCAGACCGCTATCAAAAACGCGCACGAAATGTCAAGTATAAATAATTTTTTATGCGGTTTATAGTAGGACGCGAAATCTTTGACCAGACGCCCTACCGAATATTCTTTTTTCTTACGTGATTTTTTCAAAACCTTTTCCTCTTACTTCACTCGCTCTCATTATATAAGTAAACGAGTTTTCGTCCAGATTTCTGGCTATTTTTTTCAATTCGACCGTTTGTTTTTTGCTGACTATACAAACGACTATTTTTTTAGGATCTTTGGAATACGCTCCTTCGCCGTCCAAAATCGTCGCGCCTCTGTGAAGATGCTCGAATATTTCCTCGCATATTTCTTCCGGCTTGGAAGTTACTATATTGAAAACGAAAGAAGTATCCGTACCCGTAAATATGTAATCCGCTACTTTTGAACTCAAAAACAACGCTATGCACGAGAAAATTATAGGCGCGCTCACCCTTACGAAAATCTCCGTTGCCGGCATCGAACTTTTTGAGGTAATAACGGAAGTTATACCGATAAGCCCCGAGCAGAACGCTATGCTGAAATCGAATATGAACAATATCCACGCGATATTCATAGTCGGTTTTTTCTTATAGATAATCATAGAAACTATTTCCGTACCGCCCGCGCTTGCGTTAAACTTGAACAGAAGTCCGAGGCATACGCCGTCGAGAACCCCTCCGATTATCGCCGCCAGCATTTTTATGCCGACGTTCTGAATAAACAAAGAAAAGTCCGTCGCTTCGCTTACCGAGCCCGTATTCCAGGTAAATTGCGGTACTTTCGCTATTTCAAATATCTTTAACGAGCCCGCATAAATAAATACAGACAAAAGCGTCATAAAAGTATATTTTTTGTTTACGTAAATAAACGCAAGTATCAGTAAAGGAATATTCAACGCAAAAATAACTATCGACGGATTGAAAATCGCATCGAGAACTTTCGGGTGGTCGGGAATATAGCCTAAAATATTATATATTATCGTAGCGATACCGCTTACTCCGCCGGGCGCAAACCCGTTGGGAATCTGAAACATATACGTTACGATGGATCTTCCTATTACGACAACCAGAATAAAAAGAAATCTTAACGCAATAAACGAATATTTTTTAAGAGTCGTTTCCGAAGTCTTATCTTGTCCTTCCGTGTTTTTATTTAACATCTCACACCTTATTTTATCCTGACGACACCGTCGCGAATCGTTATTACAGAGTTATAGTAAGCGGTTAAACCTTTAACCGTCGTTTCGTAGTCTTTTACGGCAATCGTTTCGAGCGACGAATGCATAGAAAGTTGAGCGATTCCCAAATCTACCGAACAAACGCTTAAATGAGATGCGCTTATCGAGCCGAGAGTAGATCCCCCGCGCATATCCGAACGGTTATAAAAGTCCTGATACGGAACGTTTGCGTCGTTAAATATTTTTTTGATTATTGCGGAAGAAAAACCGTCGGTCGTATAAGACATATTTGAGTGATGCTTTACGACTATGCCTTTGCCTAAAAGACACTCGTTCGTAGGATCGCATTTTTCGGGGTGGTTGGGATGCATTGCGTGCGCGTTGTCGAGTGAAACGAACAAAGTATCCGAAAGCGCGATTTTAAGTTCTTCTTCGCTTTTCCCGTAAGCAATCGCTATACGCGACAAAGCGTCCGTTAAAAAGGTCGAATCCGCGCCTTGCTTCGTAAGGCTTCCGACTTCTTCGTTATCGAACATACAAGCAACCGGAATATTGTCTGCACGAGTTGCAATCAACGCTTCGACGGACGATAAAACGCTTGTCTGATTATCTAACCTCGGCGAACACAACAATTCGCCGTCTATACCGCCGATAAAAGGTTTCTGATCGCTCGCTACGAACAAATCGTAATCGACGACTTTTTCTTTTGTAAGCGAAGAAAGCAAATCTTTTTTACCGAGTCCCGCAAGCGGTAACATATCGGTCTGCGCGTTCAGATCGGCGGACTCAACCGTTTTCATGTGAATCGCGACGCTAGGAATCGTAATATTATAGTCGCTTACTACGTTTTTCGCTTTAAGCGTTCCCCCGTCTTCGACTATAACTCTCCCCGCGATTTTAAGCGGAACGTCTATAAACGAGGACAATATCGCCCCGCCGTATCTTTCGACGTTTATTTTAGAATAATCGCCTGCCGTCATCATGGGATTGTTCTTTATTTTCAGGCAAGGAGTATCCGTATGAGAAGCGATTACGTTAAAAGAAAAATCCTTACCCGCCTTAAACGCTATAAGACTGCTACCGTTTCTCGTAACGTAATATTTACCGCCGACTCTTATTTTCCACTTTTCGCTTTCCGACAAACTTTCAAAGCCGTTTTTGTTAAGAATGTTTATAACCTCTTCAACGCTCTGATACGCGGTATACGATTTATTTAAAAAAGTTTGTAAGTCCATATTTACCTCACAAAAAAATGCCAAATGTAATTATACAATAAAAAGCCGGTTTTCACAAACGTTTTAATGTAATTAAAAAATATATTTTTTAAAAAAGCAGTCGGGCGACTCTCGTCGCCCGACAAAAATCATCGTCGTATAACCGCGCTCGCATGCGTTTTCCGTATCATAAACTTTTTAAATACGCGATTTCCGCGGGACGCAGTTTTCTCACTTCACCGCGGTTAAGACCGCTTAATTTCAACTCGCCTATTTTAATGCGTTTAAGAAAAGTTACTTCCGCATGCACGGTTTCAAACATTTTACGTATTTCACGGTTCCTGCCCTCCGTAACGATTACGTAAAATCTTGAAAAATCTTTGTGCCGTTCTATTATTTCTATACGGCATTTGTTTAATTTTCTGCCGTCTACGTACACGCCGTTTC
>CAKQSC010000083.1 GCA_934271725.1 uncultured Clostridia bacterium | reverse complement strand
GTGCTAAGGTTCCACGTGTCGCCGTTTGCCTTATATGCGTTTTCAAGCCCGTCTATCACGCTGAAAATAAACCAGCAACGATTATCCCAGTTAGGATCGAGTCTGAACCTGATTTTCGTTTTTTTGGTAAGATCCAAAGCGTTGGCGTTTACGTTACTGCCGTATGCGAGAACGAAAGTAGACGTATTGCCTGCGGTAAAATGGCTACCGCCCGCCGAGTTATAAGAGCCGAATTGCGCGCTTATAACGGGGTTGTCTTCTTCGTCCGTATAAGCCGTTCCCGGCACGTTTTTGTGCCAGCCGTTCGCGTCTAAATCGGCAACGAACGCGTTTCCGCTTGCGTCTTTATATTGTTTCGGAGAGTCCGCAACCGCGAATACGGCGGTGAAGCCAATGCAAAACAATGCTAAAAGAGCGAAAAATACAGTTAAACTTTTTCTCATTTTTGCCTCCCTGCAACGTTTGCCTTTTCATTGCAAACGCTATTTTAAGTTCCCTTTTCGGGAACTTTCGTTCCGTTAAGTGTTGTTTTCTCTTGCGGTGCAAGAGAAACGGGGTACCCCGTTGTTTTAGTTTATCGGGCGGTTATTTCGTGCTTTCGCGTTCTATATATTCAGCCGTTATTTCGCCGAAATACATCTGATTGTCGCCCGTAAAATAGTCTATGTAATTTTTGCCTTCTTTTTCTATATTAAGAGAAATAGTCGATATGGACGGGTTAAGCATACCCGAAATAAGAATGTTATCGAATCCTACCACCTTAATATCCTGCGGTATTTTCTTTCCCCTCTTCTGTCCCGCCGTTATCGCGCCGAATGCCATCATATCGTTAAGGCACATAACAACGTCTACTTCCTTTTCTTTGTCCAGAAGTTCGTTCATTTCCGTGTAACCTATAACGTAACTTTCTTCTTTGGGATAGTTGCCGTGTATAACGCTGTCCTCGCAAACGGGAAGATTACGTTCTTTAAGGTAATTTATAAAATAAGGTACGCGCGTGTCGTATTCCAGCATTTTTCCGCTTAAACCGGATATGAAATAAAAATGTTTAAGCCCGCGGTCTACCATTTTGTCAAGCACGATTTTCATTGCGTTTTCGTAATGAACGGTCATACAGAACAAATCCTTGTCGTGTCCGCCGTATATATATTTAATACCTGACTGCCGAAGAACGTCTATGTATTTTTCGGGAAAATGCGTAGAGTAGTTGAGTATACCCATAACCCTTATGCTTATAAGATTTTCAAGAACGGTAGACACGTTTTCTTCGTTGCTCTTTGCAATCGTTACGAATATGCCGAACTCGGAAGCGTGCTTTACCATTACGTCGACTACCTGCAAGTAATACGGGTTTGAAAAATCCGGAACGAGAATGGCTATCGTTTTGTTTACTCCGTTAAACAGAGTGGAAGCGAGTCTGTTGGGAATATACCCCGTTTCTTTTATGACTTCCTCTATTTTCTCTCTCGTTTTTTTGGAAACGTATCCGCTGTTGTTTATAACTCGCGTAACGGTCATACTCGAAACGCCCGCTCTTTCCGCAACTTCTTTTATAGTTATCATCTTATGCCCCTTACGGTAATTTTTCTATGCCGTCATCGGCTCTTTTACAAATATGTTATCGGTAACATATTTTTTACAATACAAGAATAACACATAAAACAGTGCTTGTCAATACCCTTTTTAAAAAAAGTTCCGTTTTTTTGGCGGTATTTTATCTTGCCGACAAAACGGAAAACGAAAAAGCGGACGGTAACCGTCCGCTTTTATCTTGTTTTTTTGCGTTTTATAAATTAAAATCTTTTCCGATGAGAGTCGTTAAAATAACTTGCGAATAAAGTCTTATCAAAAAGTCGTTGGGGTGGTTTATGTTGTTGCCCGTCATATCTTTATAACGTTTGCCCGCCGACAAAATGTCTTTGTGCATCGTAGTGATATCCGCCGTCCCGACAAAACCGTAACGTTTTTCTATTGCGAGAAGATTTTCGTAAAACAGTCTTTGATTCGCAAACCAACCCTCATTCGCTTCCGTGTTGGGCAGAATCGAACTTGCAAGCATTATTTCCGCTTTCGGATTTGCGGAGCGTATGCGTTCCGTCATATTGACAATCATATCTTCGTAATCTTTTTGCGTCGTTACGGGATCGTTCATACCGAAAGCGATAAACACTATGTCGGGATTATAGGCTATAACCCTTTCTTCGAGGTTGTCTACGCCCCATTTGGTGTTCATTCCGCCGACCGCCGTGTTTATTCGTTCTATTTCCGCTCCGTATTTTTCGGTAAGATAATCGCAAACCTGTTTATCGAAGGGCGGAGCGTACGGAGGAACGTTACCGCCTTGCGCCATACCGCTTGCGTTGCAACCGGTGGTTATGCTGTCGCCGTAAAACAAAAACTTTATCTTTTCGCCCTTTACGAGTTTTTCAAGCGTGTTTTTAAACTTTTCCGATTTGCCTTGCGGAACGCTCCCCTTCCACTCTTCTTCTTTCAGATACGTAACCGCTATCTGTCTGTCCGTAAAGGTATTACATTCCCCGAATGTAAGATATTTTTGTTTGCCGTACTCTTTGCATATTCTTTCGCACACGCCTATGCCGAAAGTTTCGTAAGTGTCGACGTAATAATCGTCTTTTTTTATATAAGGTATTTTTGAAGAAGAAAGTCTTTTAATTTTCTTGCCCGATATAACGTAATCTTTCCCTTCCGTATAAGTCTTTGTTTTGCCGTAATCGGTTACGGACAATATCCCGGTCGGGGTGAACAAAAACTCCGCTTCGTCCTCTTCCCCTACGAACATAAACGTTTCGTTTACTATTTTATTCGTTTTCCAAAAAGGTTTTAAGTATTCGTGCAAATCTTCGGTAAACTTTTCCATAATTTCAAACCGTCCTTTTAACGTCGGTTATATTCTAGTTTAACACGAAAGGCTTGTCAAGCGTTTGGCGATATTTCTTTTACGTTTGCCTTGAAACTCTTCCGTCCTCAAACAAAAGCCCGACGGAGCGTTTTATCGCTACGTCGGGTTGACAACCGAATATTTTCCGCACGCCCGAATAAACCGAAGAGCGTACGTTTATTCAGAGACGAAATCTTTAATCGCCTTAAAAATCTCGTATTGTCCTTTAACGTTGGGGTGAATACCGTCTTTGCACATAAGTTCGCCCGTTCCCATAAGACTTAAAAAACCGCTTCTTATATCTAGCGTTTTAAGTCCGCTTGAATATGCTATTTTGATTATCGCGTTATTGAACGATTCCTGATAACGCACGATCGTCTCCACGTCACCGTGGAAAAATTGCAAAACTTTATCGCCGTCGGCAACTTTTGAAATAACTTCGTCGAAATATCTTTTCGACATAACGGGCACTATCTCGCACGGAATAACTTCTACGCCGGCGTCTAAAAGTTTCAGTACGGTTTGGTCGTAAAGCGTATAAAACTCACGGAGCGAGGTTTTCGATTCGTGCTTGTCGCAAGGCGTTTTAGCAACCTCTTTCCAGTCGAAATCCGCGTCGTTACCGCCTATTTCGAGAACGGCTACGTTAAGTTTCGTTCTGTCGAGTTCTTCTATATATTTGTCTATAATACCGCGTTCGACGATTTTTTTAATCGAGTTGCCGTAAACGGACGTATTGTCTACTTTTACGCCGTATTCTTTTTCAAAAAGTTTTACCGCGTCGGTATCGGCTACAACCGGTCTGCCCGAGTCCGTCGTTATCCCTTTGCCTATGGAATCGCCGAACAAAGTTATGCTTTTGTTTTCTAAATATACAGCCATATAAACACCTGCCTTTTGGTTTCGCTTAAAGTATATCTTCGGCACGCGAAAAATACAACCTACCGTTACCCTTTTTAACTATACTCTTGAATTACCGAAAGTAGAGAAGGCAACAGACGACTCTACCGTCGGTAGAATCGCCCGTATTTTACACGTTTTGAAAATTAAGTTGCATTTTTTCGGCGAATATGTTAAACTGTTTTTAACTATTTGTAAACGATTTTATAAAAACGGGAAAAACCCGTTATCACAAGGCTTAAATATGGACGATTTGAAAATAATTTTCGCTCAAAACTTAATAGCCCTTCGCAAGCAGACGAAACTTACGCAAGCCGAACTTGCCGAAAAAATAAATTACTCCGACAAAGCGGTTTCCAAATGGGAACGCGGAGAATCCATTCCCGACGTGTCCGTGCTTATGACGCTTGCAAAACTATTCGGCGTAACGATAGATTTTCTCGTTACCAAACACGACAACGAGGAAATAGCGAAAGAACAGACCGCTTACGCTCTTAAAATAAGCAAACGCAACCACATACTCATTACGGCGATAACTTTTTTCGCGATGCTTATAATGGAAACGGTGGTCTGCGTGGTTCTCGTCGGCACGAGAACGGCAACCCCGTTATGGATATTTTTATATTGTTATATCTTCCCGATACCCCTGTTCGCGACTACCGCGGTAGTATTTTCTTCGCTGTGGGCGGGAAAGTATTGGCAATTCACCGCCGTGTCTTTCCTTATATGGTCGCTCATTACGGACGCGTTCCTTATAGTTATGCTTTGCTGGAAACCCTTCCCTCTCATCTTTTCCGCGGGAATACCCGCCGAAATAGTGGCGATGATGAGTTATAAAATAATAATTCTTCCGACAAACAAAGAAACGGAACCGAAAGAAAAAGAAAACAAAACGGACGGCGACGAATAATCGCCGTATGACGGCAATACGGTGTTTATGCCACGCCTTGCAGGAATAATACGAACGGTGTTGCTTTCGGACTTGCTTTAAAAATACGACTTTTGCGCATAAAAAAGAAAAGAGTAGCGGATTTTGCTACTCTTTTGTCATATTTGAATATCTAGTAAAAAACATATGGTCAACAAAAGAAGGATTAGCACTTTGTGATATAGTAAATGATATAC
>CAKQSC010000082.1 GCA_934271725.1 uncultured Clostridia bacterium | reverse complement strand
GTTACAACGTATACGCGTTATACCGTAAGGACGACTTTTAAGTTTAATAAAGACGTGTTTTATTCGGTAGACGAGGTTAAGGCTTTTATAATCAACGTAATATTAAAAAAGAAATAAATCGGTAAACGGCGTGGTTGAGAAATATCGCGCCGTTAAAAAATAAAAGCGGTTTTTGCGCGGTTTGTCAAAAGGTTGTAAATACCTTTCGGGCAAGCGCGTCAAAAATCGCTTTTTATATTATTTTAATAAATTATTTCGTGCCGAATATTCTGTCGCCGGCATCGCCGAGTCCGGGAACGATATAACCTACTTCGTTAAGTTTAATGTCTTTCGATGCGCAGTAAAGGGGAACGTCCGGGCAGGCTTCCTTGAACGCTTTAATTCCTTCGGGAGCGGCTATAAGACACATAAACTTAATGTTTTTGCAACCTTTTTCTTTTATAAAATTGATTGCCGAAATCGCAGAACCGCCGGTAGCAAGCATGGGGTCGACCACGATAACTTCTCTGTTTTCTATATCTTTCGGCAATTTGCAATAATAAGGGTGCGGTTCGAGCGTTTCTTCGTCTCTGTACATACCTATATGACCGACTTTTGCGTTGGGAACGAGTGCGAGGATACCGCTTACCATACCCAAACCCGCTCTTAAAATAGGAACGACGGCAATATCGTTTCCCGCAAGCATTTTGGTGTGAGCCGTAGCGACGGGGGTTTCTATGTCTACGTCTTTTAAAGGAAGATCTCTGAAAACTTCGTAAGCCATAAGCATTGCAATTTCTTCCACTAATTCTCTGAACTCTTTCGTGGTAGTGTTTTTATCGCGCATAAGCGATATTTTGTGCGTGATGAGGGGGTGTTGAAAAATCGTGATGTTTTCGTCCATAATATATCTCCTGTTGATAAATATTCAGAAAAAAAGAGAACGCAAATCCGTTCTCTTAATTTGTTATTTAAGAATTGTTTCTAACTTCTTCGTCATAAGCGGTTAAGATAGTTTTAATTATAACTTCTCTCGTTTCGGTATTTATGGGGTGAGCAATATCTTTATATTCGCCTTCCGCAGTTTTTCTGCTGGGCATTGCGATAAAGCAACCTTCCGTTCCCTCGATAATTTTAATGTCGTGTACGACAAAGCAAGAATCGAAAGTAACGGACGCAACCGCTTTGAGTTTGCTGTCGTCTTTATTGACAAGTCTGACTCTGACATCCGTAATTTGCATAGTAATTCACCGTCCTTAACATATATTACTGTTATGATAACACATATTGAGTTTCTTTTCAATAGTTTTTTAAAAAAATATTGTTTTTTTATGAGATTTTTTCATATAATACCGTATGAAAAACGTATTTTTTATAGGAATCGGCGGTATAGGAATGTCTGCTTTGGCAAAATATACGCTTTTAAAAGGGTTTCGTTGCGGTGGTAGTGACAAATCTTACGGCGAAGTTATTAACGGTTTAAAAAGACTCGGCGCGGAAATATATATAGGTCATAACGCTAAAAACGTTTACGGTTACGATACTGTCGTTTATTCTTCCGCGATAGACGAAAACAATCCCGAACTAAAATACGCAAAAGAGCGTAAGTTAAAAATATACGACAGAGCGGAATATCTGAATTATATAATTTCCAAATATAAAAAGGTGATAGCGGTATCCGGCAGTCACGGAAAAACCACTACGACGGCGATTTTATCTAATATTTATAAGACGGCGAATAAAAACTTCTGTTCTTTTATCGGCGGAGAAGATAAAAACCTGACCAACTTTTTTAAGCAGGGTAAAACGGAATACTGTATAACCGAAGCGTGCGAATATCGAAAAAACTTTTTGAAAATAAGTTTCGATCAGGGCGTAATATTAAACGTCGATACGGATCATCCCGACTGTTATAAAGATTATGACGACGTTTTGTCCGCTTTTCGTCTGTTTGCAAAGAATGCGTACGAAGTCGTTTTTGCTGAATACGGTCTGAAAGACAAGTTGGCGTGCAAAAAAATAATTACTTTCGGGTTCGATAAGCGGGCGGATTATTACGCGTCGGACATAAGGTCGGATTTCGATAAGATTTATTTTTCCGTTTATAAAGGCGCAAAACGTATTTTAGACACGCGCGTTTTCGGCTTTCAGAAGAACTGCGTTTTAAACGCGCTTGCGTCGATAGTCGTTGCGTTGTATAACGGAGTGAGTCCGGAAGATATAGATAAGGGGGTGAAAACCTTTGGCGGAATTAAAAGGCGTAACGAGTTTTTGTGTAGTTACAACGGTTGCGATTTTTACGCCGATTATTGCCACCACCCGACGCAAATAGAGGATACAATCAATTCGTTTAAGAATATTACCGCCGGCAGACTTATCGTGATTTTTCAGCCTCACACATATTCGAGAACGAAAGCGTTATTCGGTGAGTTTGAAAGGGTTTTATCGCTTGCCGACCGTTTGGTTATCTATAAAACGTACGGCGCGAGAGAAAGTTTTGACAAGACCGGCGACGGAAAAACTTTAAGTAAAAAAATTGAAAAATCAATATATATAGATAACGAAAAAACGCTTAAACGATTTATAATCGAAAACTGCAAAAAGAATGACGTTTGCCTAATTTTAGGTGCAGGTTCGATATACGAGATAAGCAAAAAAATACTCGGCAGTCTTATCTGACTGCCGAGAGTTTTTATTTTTTCTGTCTGTTTCCGGGTAGCATTTTGTTAAACAACAGCGACATACATTCGGAAATGGGAATATCTGCGATTATGACCGTAATAGTGAACAAAATGTGGTGCCAGTATTTAATTTTCGTAAGCCCGTCGAACAACTTGATAGAGCCGATTGTGGCGGTTTTAAGATAGATTGCCCAAACGACTACGAGAATTGCTATAACGGAGAACATAATGCCTCTGAACACGTTAAAGGGTTGGCAAAGTCTGAACAAGCAAATCAAGCCCGCAAAAGTAAGAACGATAATAGACATCGTGGAATAAATAGCGTTTGCTTCTTCCGCCGAAACTTCGGGGGCAGGGGTTTTCATAATAATCGAAAAGACCTGAACCGCAAGTACGCTGAACAACATCAACAGGGCGTTAGGCAACGCTTTTCCGAATACGTACGTTATAAACTTTCCCTGAACGCGCTTATCGTTAGGTTGCAACGACAAGCAAAGCGAAGCAAGACCTATAACGGAAAGTTCAAGCATGTTCATCATAGAAGTGGTGAACGGGTACGGAATCTGTATCGCAAGACACAAAAGGGCGAACAACGTCGTGAAAATCGTCTTCATTATATATAAAGAAGCGGAGTTCTGAATATTATTTATAACCCGTCTTCCTTCGTGAACGACTTTCGGCATGCTTGAAAAGTTGGAATCCATTAGAACTATATTTGAAACGTTTCTCGCCGCTTCGCTTCCGGACGCTACGGTTATTGCGCAGTCCGCTTCTTTAAGCGCGAGAATGTCGTTTACGCCGTCTCCCGTCATTGCGACGGTAGAGCCTGCGGATTTCATCGCTTTGACGAGAATTGCCTTTTGCTCGGGCGTAACTCTGCCGAAAACGGTATATTTGTTCGCAACGTTTACTATTTCCCTGTCGCTTAATCCTTCAAGGCTTATAAACTTTTCCGCGTGTTCCACGCCTACTCTTCTTGCGATTTCGGAAACGGTTATGGGATTGTCGCCCGAAATAACTTTTACCTGAACGTCGTTTTCTTTAAACCATTTTATCGTTGAAACGGCGTCTTCTCTTATATTATCCGAAAGGGTTATAAGAGCAAGGGGTTTCATCGAAGCGGGGAGAGTATAATCGTTTGCGATAGGTGATTTTGAATAAGCGAGTATAACGACTCTGAGTCCCAGCGAGGTATACTGCATTATAAGTTTTTCGAGTTTGTCGGGAACTTCTTTCAGAACGAATTCCGGCGCGCCGACTATATAAGTGCCTACTTCCGCAAAGGTTGCTCCCGAATATTTTCTCACCGACGAAAAAGGTATAGTTTTTATAGGTTTAAGCAAATTATTGTGCCCGAAATGGTTGTAAAGGGCTATTGCCGTTTGATTGTTGTCGTTTACCGCTCCGAGAAGGGAGCCCATTGCTTCCGCAACGGTGTTCGGCGCGGAACTGCTTAAAATAATGCAGTCGTTAACCTTCATTCTTCCGTCCGTAATCGTTCCGGTTTTGTCAAGACACAAAACGTTTACTCTCGCAAGCATTTCCAAAGAATAAAGGTCGTTGATCATGGTATTGTTTTTGGCAAGTCTTACGACGCCCAAAGAAAGCGCAAGGCTCGTCAGCAAAAACATACCCGAAGGAATCATTCCTATAACTACGGCGGAAGTTCTCATAACAACGGGCGTCAACGCTTCTTTAAGGGAAGAATAACCGCCGTTGTTGTAGTTGTTAAAGAACAACGCTACCGCAATGGGAATGATGATAATACCGATAGCGGTAATTATGAGTTTCAGAGAACGCATCAACTCGGAGTTAGGTTTTTTATATTTTTTCGCTTTTGCCGAAAGTTTTGAAATATAATTCTGCGAACCTACGCTCGTCGCTTTCGCATAACACGAACCGCTCGTTATAAAACTGCCGGCAAATAATTTATCGCCTATATTTTTCTTTACGGGAACGGATTCGCCCGTAAGAAGGGATTCGTTTACTTCTACCGAACCGTTTACGAGAGTTGCGTCCGCGGGTATCTGATTGCCTATTTGAAGAAGAATTATTTCGTCAAGAACTATCTGTTCGGTAGGTATGTCGACCTCGTAGCCGTTACGAACGACTTTCGACGAGTTTGATGACATGAGTTTAAGCCTGTCTATTGCTTTTTTCGCTCTTACTTCCTGTATTATTCCTATCAAGGTGTTCGCAATAAGAACGAGAACGAAAACGAAGTTGGAAATAGGGGCTTTGAAACAAGCCATCGCAATGGCAACGCCTATGCATAAAAAGTTGAAGAAAGTACAGGTGTTGGTAACTATTATGC
>CAKQSC010000081.1 GCA_934271725.1 uncultured Clostridia bacterium | reverse complement strand
TTTGATTTTTGGTTTTTTCGCTGAAATAAATCTTTTCGTAATTTTCCCGTTTTGCAGATTTCAACGCCTCGAAATATTCTCTGTCCATTTTTATAAACGGTTTTCCCAAACTGTTTTCGACAATATTCGTCGTTATATTATTTATGATTTCGGCATTGAAAACGCCTATTTCGCTGTCGCTGAAATCGCTGTTTACGGCAGTTCCCGTTAAAACCGCGTCTTGTCTGTCTTTGCCCAAATATGCAATAATATCGGCAATTCTTACTACGCACGCTTCCAAAGTAGAGGGTATTAGTTTTGCTATATAATTTTTGTCCGTATAACAGCGTTCTATTTTTTTATCGAGTTCGTCAAAGTTTTTTAGCGGTTCGGGCTTGTATTCGTCGAGTTCTAATTCGCCGTTGTGAGAAATTATTCCGTCCAGCGTTTGCAGAGTCAGATTATAGGGGAATATTTTATCTAAAACTCTGTACGATTGTATGTTGTGGTTAAAGCGTCTGTTCGTATGCTCGAAATATATTTCGTCGAGAACGTATTCGCCGGCATGCCCGAAAGGCGTATGTCCTATATCGTGCCCGAGTGCAATCGCTTCGATCAGTTCGAGATTTAAGTCAAGTGCTTTTCCTAACGTTCTCGCAATTCTCGAAACAAACTGTACGTGTAAACTTCTGTGTGATATGTCGTCGTTTTTGTATAAAGAAAACACTTGTGTTTTATCTTCATAACGCGAAAAATACGGGCAATTCATAATTTTATCGATATCTCTTATAAAATTAGAACGCATCGCGTTGGGAAAATCGTGCGGATTTTTAATTCTTCTTACCGCGTTTTCGTCTTTAAAAGCATATGCGTTTTCTTTGTTGTCAAGACGATTGTTTCTTATTAAGTTTTCTTTTTCTTCCGATAATTTTATATACATAATTTTATTATAACACAGCGCGCTTAAATATTCAAATCATTTTATATAATTGACTTTATTACGTAATTATAGTAAAATGGTAAAGTATCTTTAACATTATGGTCTATTTAACGTGGCGACTTTGATATGCTTGCTTTGACGGGCTAGCTCTGCGTAGCATAAATGCGGAGCAGTCAGCAACCGAAGGAGTAGGTTGCGTGAGGTAAAAAGAAAAGCCCCGACGAAAAACGTCGGAACTTTTATGAGTTTTTGGCAGGGGAGACGCGATTCGAACACGCAACCTACGGTTTTGGAGACCGCTACTCTACCGTTGAGCCACTCCCCTAAATCTTGTAACCTGTTCATTATATTACAAAAACTGATTTTAGTCAATATTTTTTATTATAAAAAAGGAAATTATATGAAAAAAAACGTAACGATTTATACAGACGGCGCGTGTTCGGGCAATCCTGGCGCGGGTGGCTGGTGCGCGATTTTAAACTATAACGGCATAGAAAAAGTGATAAGCGGTGGGGAAACGGACACGACTAACAATAAAATGGAACTTCTGGCTATAATTTCCGGGTTGGAGATTTTAAAAGAGTCGTGCAGGGTTACGTTATACAGCGATTCCGCTTATTGTATTAACGCATTTAAAGAAGGTTGGATTGACGGCTGGATAAAAAACGGTTGGAAAAACTCTAATAATAAAGAAGTTAAAAACGTTGAACTTTGGCAAAGGCTTTTAAAGGTTTTAAAACTTCACGAGGTTGAATTTGTTAAAGTAAAAGGACATTCCGATAACGAAACGAACAATCGATGCGACGAGATAGCGCGCGGAGAAATAAAAAAATTGCTTTTACAAGATAAAAATACTTGATTTGCAATATAATATAAGTATGGCGCGTAAAGAAGGCATACTGTATTATTTGAATATAATTTTAATATTTCTGATAGGTGTTATAGGGGTTGTTTTTATTTCTCTTTACCTCGATACGCTTGATTTCGGAAAGATTTATCAATATAAAACCGTTGTGCAAATAAGCGTTTTTTGTATTTGCTTTTCATTGACGTTATTGACGATGATTTTATATCTTTTAGGGTACGATTTTGTTTATAAACTCGCATATCTGACAATTATTGCGATTCTGATAGTTTTTACGAGCCTTTATTTTTTGAAAATAAACGGGATAACGGACAAGATAGACAGTGTGGCGGACATAAGAAATTACGTTTCGGGCTTCGGCGCGTACGCTGTTCTCGTGTTTATTCTTATACAATTCCTGCAAGTCGTCGTTTTGCCTGTTCCGGGCGTTCTGACGATAGGCGCGGGCGTGTTGCTGTTCGGCCCTTTTTGGGGTTCCGTTTATAGCCTGACGGGTATTTTGCTCGGCTCGTTCGTCGCTTTTTTTATAGGAAGGGCTTTGGGGTACAAGGTTGCTTCATGGTTGGTGGGCAAGAAAAACCTTGAAAGCGCAATGGAAAAAGTTAAGGGAAAAGATAAGGTGATTTTGACGTTTATGTTTCTTTTCCCGTTTTTCCCGGACGACGTTTTGTGTTTTGTCGCAGGGCTTTCTTCTATGAGTGTAAGATACTTTTCTATAATGATAGTGATTACTAGAATTATTTCCGTAATTACATCGTCATACTCGATAAACGGCAGTATAATTCCTTACGATACGTGGTGGGGAATTATGATTTGGGGAATATTGATTTTAATTGTAGCGTTCGTGTCGTATTTTGTATACACTTACGGCGATATTATAGAAAAATACGTCAAAAAAAGGTTTCATAAGAAAAAATGAGAACGATTTTACATTCCGATTTGAATAATTTTTTTGCAAGCGTCGAAATGGCGGAGCGTGAGGAACTCAAAAGCGTGCCTATGGCTGTTTGCGGAGACGAAACGGAACGACACGGAATCGTTCTTGCCAAAAACGAGTTGGCAAAGGCTTTGGGTATAAAAACGGCTATGACCGTTTGGGAAGCGCAAACCATTTGTCCAAACCTTGTAAAAGTGCCGTCCGATATGCAAAAATATCGCAGATATTCTACCGTCGTGCGTAAAATATATGAGGATTTTACCGATAAAATCGAGGGTTTCGGTATAGACGAAGCATGGCTTGACGTAACTCACAGTCAAATGCTTTTCGGCGGTGGTATGGAGATTGCGAAAAGTATTTCCGAAAGGGTAAGAAAAGAAACGGGTCTGACCGTTTCGATAGGCGTAAGTTTTAACAAAGTTTTTGCAAAACTTGCTTCCGATATGAAAAAGCCGAACGGCATAACCGAAATATCTTATGAAAATTACAAAAAAGTAGTATGGAAACTGCCCGTAGGGGAACTGCTGTTTGTCGGGAAGCATACCGTTCCCGTTCTCAACAGGTTCAATATTTTCACGATAGGGGATTTTGCGCGTAGCGACTCCGATTTTATTTTTAAACATTTCGGCAAAAACGGGCTTACGATGCATAAATATGCAAACGGCGAAGACGACTCTCCCGTAAAAAACACGCTCGATGACGAAGAAGTTAAATCCGTAAGTAACAGTACGACTTTGTCCGACGACTTTACTTGTTTCGACGAGATAAAAACCACTCTTTACGAACTTGTCGAATCGGTGTGTTTCAGGTGTATAAAACAAGGCTTGACGTATCCTAAAACCGCAACGATTTGGGTAAGGGATAACGAATTGCAATCTTTTACACGTCAGAAAAAGTTGTATCGTCCGACCGTTGTTATTTCAGAAATATATAAGGAAATCGCTAAACTTTTGAATGATAATTATGTCTGGAATAAACCTATCAGAAGCATAGGCGTCGGCTTGACGGATTTTGAAAAAGAAGAAATACGACTGGACGGCATCGAGGACAGAACGAGAATGAATAAAAAACTGTACGCGCAGGATTGTTTTTCAAAAATAAAAGCCGAACAGGGCGAGGGAATCATTTCAAACGGTATGGTGGCAAAAAAGTTGTATAAAGAGAAAGAAAAAAGGAAGAATGAATAAAAGTTTGGTTGCTTTTATTCTCGAAAATAAGTATAATATTTAAAGGGATTTTGTTATTTCGGTAAATTATGGAAAAGGTTTTGGTTATAGGTGCCGGCGCTTCGGGACTTGCTTCGGCGTATTCGTTTGCAAAAAGCGGATACGAAGTAACGGTTCTTGAAAAGAACGAAAAAGCCGGCAGAAAAATATACATAACGGGCAAGGGCAGGTGCAATATAACAAACGATTGTACCGTTACGGATTTTTTGAAAAACGTAGTAAGGAACAATAAGTTTCTTTACAGTTCGCTGAATGCCTTTTCTCCGCAGAATACCATAGATTTTTTCAATAAAAACGGTTGTGAACTCAAAACGGAAAGGGGAAACAGGGTTTTTCCCGTTTCGGATAAATCCGCCGATATTATCGACACTTTGGTAAAATCCTGCAAATCAGAGGGCGTAAACTTTGTTTTTTCCGCAAAAGTTACGGGCGTTAAAGTAAACGACGACGAAACTTTTACCGTTTCGACAAAAAATAAATCTTACAGTTCGGATAAACTCGTTATAGCGACGGGCGGAAAAACTTATCCTTTGACGGGCAGTACGGGCGACGGGTACGCTTTTGCAAAATCTTTGTCGCATACGATAACTCCGCTTTATCCTTCGCTTACGGGGTTCGATACGAAAGAAAATTACGACGACGTTTGCGGTCTGACGCTGAAAAACGTTTCTTTGAAAGTTTTCAACTGCAACGGCAAAAAACTCTTCGACGAGCAAGGCGAAATATCTTTTACGGACAGGGGAATTGCAGGACCGTTATTTGTTAAGGCTTCGGCATATTTTTGCAGGGAAAATCTTAATGATTTGCGTTTTGTGGCGGATTTGAAACCCGCGCTTGACGAAACTGTTTTGACAAACAGATTTTTACGTGAGTTCGATAAAATGAAAAACAGAACGCTTAAAGAGTGTCTTTATACTATGTTGCCGAAAGAGTTTATACCTCGTTTTTTGAAAACGGCGCAGGTCAAAGGAACGAGAAGCGTAGCGGAAATTAACGAAGAAACGCTTATAAAACTTGTGAAAACAATGAAAAGTTTTCCGATAGACG
>CAKQSC010000080.1 GCA_934271725.1 uncultured Clostridia bacterium | reverse complement strand
GAACGATTCTTTCATTCGCGAATACGACAAGACTATACAGTTGAACCTTAAAAACGCGCGCGAAACGGAAGAAAAGATTACCGAGTGCGAAATAGAAATAGGCAGACTTAACGACAGACTGTTCGTCATAGAAAGCGTTATAAGAGAGGGCGACAGCCGTACCGACGAAATAAACAAAAAGATGCTTGATTCTCTTTCTAACCTTTCGGACATAAACCTTAACAAGGGTTCCCTTTCGGGCGAATTGAACGCAATTATCGCCAGAAAGAAAGAGGTTGACGAAAAACTCGGCGCGCTTTTCGTTAAGCGTAGCGGTCTTTTGGACGAAAAAGAAATATGCGACGGCAAGATAAACGAACTTGACCGCAAGATTTTTGAAACGAGAAACGCCGTAACGGACAAAGAGGACGAGATTAAGGCGTTAAACGAAAAATCGAGCGAACTCAATAACACAATTTATAACCTCAATTCCAACACTACGGCTCTCGTTACGAGATGCAATATGTTGTCGGGGATCAAAGACAATTTCGACGGGTATCAGTATGCCGTAAAAAGACTTATGGCGGACGCAAAGCACGATAAATCCCTTGCGCAGCGCATAAAAGGGGTTGTCGCGTCGCTTATAAGGACCGATAAGAAGTACGAAGTCGCGATAGAAACGTCGCTCGGCGGTGCCGTGCAGAACGTCGTAACGGGAACCCCCGAAGACGCTAACTTTTTGATAGACTATTTAAAGAAAACCAACAGCGGTAGGTTGACTTTCCTGCCCGTATCTTCAATGAAACCTCGCGGGGATCATCCTAATATGACTTCCGCTTTAAGAGAAAGAGGCGCGCTCGGCAGGGCTTGCGATCTTGCGAGATTCGACGACGAGTACGAAAGAGTTTTCGGAAACCTTCTCGGAAACACGCTTATTGCCGACAGCAAAGAAAGCGCCGTAAGCATAGCGAGAAAGTATTCGTTCACGTTTAAGGTCGTAACTCTCGAAGGGGAAGTTTACACCACGCAGGGTTCCGTTTCGGGCGGTTCGAGAAAAAGCGATTTTTCGGGTTTCCTTGCCGGAGACAGAGAACTTGACGAATTGCAGGAGAAAATCAAAAACGCGAGAGCGGAAATGGACGGCTTGAAAGCGCAGAGAGATAAAAACCTCGAAGACATAAACAAGCAGTCGGACAATCTTACGGAACTCAACGACTTGTATTCTTCTTATAAAGAAGATTCCGTTAAGGCAAGGGAAAGGCTTACGTCCGCGGAAAACGCTTTGTCGGACGTAGAAAGAGAGATAGAGGAGTATCAGAACCTTAAATCCGTTACGGACGCGAGGTATAACAAACTTGCCGAAGAACTCGAAGAGGTCAGCGGAGGCACGGCTAAACTGTTGTCCGAAAAAGACACCGCTTCCGTTCAGGCGGAAGAGAGCAAAAAGAGCGCGGAGTCGGCTAAAAAAGAAAAAGACGGGTTAATGCTTCAAATATCCGAAAGGAAAGACGCGCTTTCTTCTTTAAAATCCGAAAAAGAGGGGTATTCGCTCGAAAACGTAAGGCTTTCAAACGAAATCGCAAGACTTAAAAACGACGATAACGTATGTAACGTAACCGTCGAAAATCTCAACGTTGCGATAGAAAAAGCGGAGAAAGACCTCGACGCGGTGGCTATTTCCAAAGAAGACCAACAGAGGCTCGACGCGGTTAAAAAAGAAATAGAAGAAATCAACAAAAACAAAGAAAAATTGAATGCGAGAATACGCGAACTCGAAGAGTTAAGACAAAATCTTATGGATGAGTCCACCAACCTTACAAACGCGAAAGCCTCGCAGGAAGTAGCGATAGAACAGGTTGAGTCGGCGGTTAAATATCTCGAAGGTAAAGTTCAGGAAAACTATATGCTCGACTATAACGGCGCGCTTCCGTATAAAGTTGAAAACTTCGACGTTACCGCGGGACTCGAAAGAATACAGGAACTCAACGAAAAGATAAGAAACCTCGGCAATATCGACGCGGGAGCGATTGAAGAATACGAACTCATAAACGAACGTTATCAGGATATGCTTTCGCAAAAGCAGGACATAGAAAAGGCGGACAGCGATTTGAGAGAGGGTATCGACACTCTTCGTCAGGAGATTTTAAAGACGTTCAACGAAGGGTTTAAAATCATAAACGAGAACTTCTCCAAAATATTCAAAGAATTGTTCGGGGGCGGTAAAGCGATGCTCGAACTCGATTATACCGACTGCGAAGATCCTTTGGAAGCGGGCGTTGAAATAAGGGCGGAACCCCCCGGAAAGAAACTTCAAAAAATATCTTTGCTTTCGGGCGGTGAGCAGGCTTTGACGACCATAGCGATTTTGTTCGCTATACTTAAATATAAGCCGATGCCTTTCTGCGTTCTCGACGAAATAGAAGCGGCGCTCGACGACGCCAACGTAGGCAGATTCGCAAGTTACCTTAAAAAGTTCTCGAAAGAAACGCAATTCATAGTAATCACGCACAGAAAACCGACTATGGAACTTGCCGATTCTTTGTTCGGCGTTACCATGGAAGAAAAGGGCGTTTCCAAAACGGTATCCGTCAAATTGAGCGACGCCGCGCAGTTCGACGTTCAGTAAGGAGAAAATATGGGCATTTTCGGAAAAATAGGAAGAGCCTTGAAAAAAACGGGCGAGGGGTTGAAAAACAAACTTTCGTCCCTTTTTTCGGGCAAGAAAATAGACGACGAGTTTTACGACGATCTCGAAGACGTTCTTATTTCGAGCGATATAGGCGTAAACGCGTCTATGACGATTGTCGAAAACTTGCGTAAAGCGGTTAAGGAAAACAAAATTACCGAAGAAGAAGGGGTTGTAAACCTTCTTAAAGAGGAACTTAAAGGCATATTGAAAAGCGTTGAGCCTTTTAAGTTGGAAAAACCCGCCGTGCTTATGGTTATAGGCGTAAACGGCGTCGGAAAAACCACCAGCATAGGCAAACTCGCTTCGATGTATTCTTCAAAAGGTTATTCCGTAACGATAGCGGCGGCGGACACGTTCAGGGCGGCGGCAACCGATCAACTTGCGATATGGGCGGACAGAGCAAACGTTAAAATAGTTAAAAGTTTCGAGGGAGCGGATCCGTCAAGCGTCGTGTTCGACGCGGTAACCAGCGCGAAAACGAGAAAGACGGACGTACTTATAATAGATACGGCGGGCAGGCTTCACGTTAAGGAAAACCTTATGGAAGAACTGAAAAAAATGAACCGCGTAATATCGAAAGAATACGGCGACGCGCACGTTTACAAACTCATCGCGCTCGACGCGACAACCGGACAGAACGCTTTGAATCAGGTTAAAGTTTTCGGCGAAGCGGTCGGACTCGACGGTATAATTTTAACCAAACTCGACGGTACGGCAAAGGGCGGTTTCGTGATAAATCTTTGCAGTGAACTGAAAGTTCCCGTGGCGTACGTAGGCACGGGCGAAAGCGTTGAAGACATAGCGGAGTTCGACGCGGACGAATTCGTCGACGGTATTTTGTAAAAATACAGAAAAAACTCTTGACAAAGAAGAATATATATAATATAATGGTGTAAAGTATTTTTGCTTTACACCTTGTTTTTTCGGTGAATGTATGAAAGATTTGCGCTATTGCGAACTGTACGAGTTATATAAAAATCTTCTGACGGATTTGCGCAGAGAGATTGCGTACGATTATTATATGTGCGATTTGTCGCTCGGCGAAATAGCGGAAACTCACGGCGTTTCGAGGCAGGGCGTAAACGATTGTTTGAAAAAAACGCGCGAACAGTTGGACGGGTTTGAAAACTCGCTCGGACTGTACGGAAAAATCCGTATTATAGCCGAAACTTTTGAAAAAGACGTTTCGGAACGGGCGATAGAAATAATTAAAAGGTAATAACGTGGGGCAGACATTTTCGACTTTAAGCGAAAAACTTAATCACATTTTCAGCAAACTTACCAAGCGCGGTAAACTTACGGAACTTGAAATAAAGGGCGCGATGAGAGAAGTGCGCGTCGCTTTGCTGGAAGCGGACGTAAACCTTGCCGTTGCCAAAGAGTTCATAGCGAAAGTAAGCGAAAAGGCGGTCGGTCAGGACATTTTAAAAAGTCTTACGCCGACGCAACAGGTTATCAAAATCGTCAACGACGAATTGACGGAATTGATGGGCGGAACGGTTAGCAAACTCGAAATATCGCCTAATCCGCCGACGGTAATAATGGCGTGCGGACTTCAAGGCGCGGGTAAAACGACTTTTTGCGGAAAACTTGCTTTTCTTTTGAAAAAACAAGGTAAAAAGCCTCTTCTCGTCGCGTGCGACGTTTACAGACCGGCGGCGATAGAACAGTTGAAAATAGTCGGCAAAAACGCCGGGGCGGACGTGTTCGATAAAGGACAAGGCAACCCCGTTAAAATTGCCGAAGAAGGCGTAAACCACGCAAAGGCGTACGGTTACGATACCGTTATAATCGATACGGCGGGCAGACTTCATATAGACGAAAATCTTATGGAGGAACTTGTACAAATACAGCAGAAAGTAAATCCTACGGAAATACTTCTGACCGTCGATTCCATGACCGGACAGGACGCCGTGAACGTAGCCAAAAAGTTTAACGAAACGCTTCCGCTTACGGGCGTGGTGCTTACCAAACTCGACGGCGATACGAGAGGCGGTGCCGCTCTTTCCGTCAAGGCGGTTACGGGCAAACCCGTAAAGTTCTCGTCGACGGGGGAAAAACTCGGAGATCTCGAACCGTTTTATCCCGACAGAATGGCAAACCGTATTCTCGGCATGGGCGACGTATTGTCGCTTATAGAAAAAGCGCAGGAAGCGGTAACGCAGGAAGAAGCGAAAAAAATGGAAAAGAAGTTCCGCGAGAACTCTTTTACTCTCGAAGACTACCTTACGCAGTTTGAAACGATGAAGAAGATGGGCGGAATGAGAGAAATGCTTTCCATGCTTCCCGGAATGGGTTCAAAGTTCGGTAAAATAAGCGACGCGGACATAGACGAAAAGAAAATAGAAAAAGTCAAGGCGATAATTCTTTCGATGACGCCGAGAGAGAGAAGAGATCCCGCTATACTCAAC
>CAKQSC010000079.1 GCA_934271725.1 uncultured Clostridia bacterium | reverse complement strand
ACCTGTTTCATATCGCGGTCGGAATTTTTCTGTACTAACGCACAACCGGAAAGCGCGCTTAAACATATCGTCAGAGCGAGAATTACGGTCGCAAGTACGGTAGTAATTTTTTTCATATAAATTACACTCCTGATTGTTGTTGATTTTGCCGACAGGCAAAAGTCTGCCTTTTATTGTAGATACTTAATCATTATACAGGATTTCCGTAATAATTGCAATAATATTTTCCATTTTTTACGGCTTTTTTAATTGTTTTTTCCGAAAGGCAGTACCGTTTGCAAAAATTTAGACAAAAGTTTAAGCGTATCTTCGGAAGAATACCTTCTCGCGTCGAAAACTATTTCGTAGCCGTTAGTTACCGAAAACTTGCACACGCTTTTATATTTTTCCACCGCGTCGGTAAGTTTTCCGTCCTTGAAAGCCGTTAAAGAATTGAATACGAGAGCGCATCTTTCTTTGGTCAGAACCACCTTTTTCACGTTAAGTTTCGTCGCTATGTTTTTTACGACGGAAATGCGTATAAGATTTATAACTTCGAGAGGCAACTCGCCGTAAGCGTCTATAAGCCCGTTCTTTACGGAATTGAACTCTTTGACGCTGTTCATTTCCGCAATCGCCTTATAGGTATCCATTCTTCCCGACGGCGAGGGAATGTATTCTTCCGGAATAAACGCGTTTACCCTTATGTCGAGTTCGCAAGCCGTCTTTTCCTCTTCGCCCGTAAACTCTTCTTTCAGAAGTTTGGAATACAACTCGTAGCCTATTTTATCCATGTGCCCGTGCTGTTCTCTTCCCATAACGTTGCCCGCGCCTCTTATTTCCAAATCGCGCATCGCGACTTTGAAACCGCTACCCATTTCGGTAAACTCCATAAGCGCGTTAAGGCGTTTATACGCTTCTTCGCTTAAAACTTTCTGTTCTTTGAACATAAAATAAGCGTATGCGAGGCGGTTGCTTCTCCCCACTCTTCCCTTTAACTGATAAAGAGTCGAAAGTCCGAGAAGATCCGCGTCTATGACGATTATGGTGTTCGCTCTCGGCAAATCTATACCGTTTTCTATAATGGTAGTCGAAACGAGAACGTCCCCGTCACCGCGATAGAAAGAAGATATTTTTTCTTCCAGAGAGTTTTCGTCCATCTGCCCGTGCGCGACGACGATTTTCGCTTCCGGCACGAGCCTTTTTATTTTATCGGCAAACCTCGAAATGGTTTCCACCCTGTTATACAGAACGAAAACCTGCCCGCCTCGCGAGAGTTCTCTCAAAACGGCGTCTTTTATCGTGGCGTCGCTTTCTTCCGTAACGAAAGTCGAAACGGGTATTCTTTCTTTGGGCGGTGTGTTTATGGTAGAAATATCTCTTATTCCGGCAAGGCTCATGTGAAGCGTCCTCGGAATGGGCGTCGCCGTCATGGTAAGCGTGTCGACGTTGTTTTTGATGAGTTTTAGTTTTTCTTTGTGTTCCACCCCGAACCGCTGTTCTTCGTCCAGAACAAGCAGACCGAGATCTTTGAACGCCACGTCTTTACCGAGCAGTCTGTGAGTGCCTATTATGAACTCAACGTCTCCGTTTTTAAGCCTTTCGAGTATTTTTTTCTGTTCGTCGGGGGTTTTGAATCTGTTTAAAACTTCAACCTTTATGCCGAAGTTTTCAAACCGTTTGACGGCGGTGTTATAGTGTTGTTCGGAAAGAATGGTCGTGGGGGCTAAAAGAGCGGACTGTTTGCCCTGACTTACGCAACGGAACACCGCCCTTAAAGCGACTTCCGTCTTGCCGAAACCGACGTCTCCGCAAAGAAGCCTGTCCATAACCTTGTTACTGCACATATCTTCTTTTATTTCTTCTATGGCGGTAAGTTGGTCTTCCGTTTCGTCGTAAGGGAAACTGTCGTCGAACAAAGACTGCAAAGAATCGTCGTCGTCGAACTTAAAACCGCAGTTACGGCTTCTTTCGTCGTACAATTTCTTTAAGTCGAAAGAGAGTTTTTTTATCGATTCTTTTACTCTTTCCTTGACTTTCGCGAACTCCGTTCCGCCTATTTTGGATAGTTTAGGCTCCTTATCACCGCCGAGATAACGGGTTAAAACGTCCATCTGTTCGACGGGAACGTAAAGCACGTCTCCGCCCGCGTATTCGAGAGCGAGATAATCTTTAGTGCCTTCCGTGGTAGATATTCTCTTAGTGCCGATGACTTTACCCACGCCGTGCGTTTCGTGAACGGCATAGTCGCCGACTTCCGGCGCGGAGAAAAACTCCTGCGATTTTCTTATCGCCTTTTTACCCGTCTTTTTGGAATATATATCACCGCTTCCTATTACGGCGAGTTTCTCGTCGTGAAGAATAACCCCCTCTTCGAGGCTGTCCGAAAGAAGAGTAACGTTTTCGGTTATTCCCCGTTCGGCGAGTTCTTCCGCCAAATCGTTTTTTCTCGTTTCGTTGCCGGCGTAAACAATAACGTCGTATCCGCCGTGCGACCAGTTTCTTACGTCCGTAAAAAGGTTGTCGAGTTTGAGTTGATACCTTGCCGTCGCGCCGACTTTAAGCGTAAACGTTTTTAACGGATCGAAAAAGGGTATAACCGTGGCGAACGTCTGAAAAGCGACCTGCGTTTTGTTTTTAAGGTAAGAAAAAACTTTTTCTTTTCCCGAAATCTGTCCGCGCGAAAACCCGAAAGCGTTGCCCTCCGCGATAAGCGATTTAAGCCTTTCGGCGTGTTCTTTTTCCACCGCGTCCGCCGAACTCATAACGAATTTCGCCTCGTCGTAAATAACTACCGAATCGGGGTTTATAAATGAAAACGGGTTGTCCGTCATACTCCTTAACAAAGGAAGGACGAATGAGAGCGCGCCGAAATCTTTCAATGCGATTTTTTCTTTGAGTTCCGCTATAAAAGTCCTTGCGCCGGCAAGCGTTTCCGCGTCCGTAATCTTTGCGATTTCCTCGTCAAGCCGTTTACAAACGTAAGGAATCTCGCTTTCTTCTGTCTTTACGTCCGTTGCCGAAATTACCGTAACGGAGTTTACTACGGACAGTTTTTCCCTCGTTTGCGCGTCGAACTCTTTAATAGTCTCTATCTCGTCGCCGAAATAGTCCATTCGGTACGGATTTTCGCACCCGACGGGAAACACGTCGAGAATATCTCCCCTTAAAGAAAAGGTGCCTTCGCCCGAAACGTAGTCGAGTCGGGTATACCCGAGTTCGGACAATTTTTCGGCATCCGCGTTCAAATCTCTTTCTTCGCCCGTTTTAAAAGTAATTTCGTCCAGTTTTTCGGGGAACGGTTGAGCGAGGGCGGAATAGTCCGTAAAGACTATTTTCGCGCCGTCTTTAATTTCTTTAAGACTTTTTATTCTTTTGTACAACGAATATCTTGAAAAGGCTTTTTTATAAAGCAAAACGTCGTCTTTCGGGTAAAGCACGGTGCATTTTACGCCCGAAAACTCTTCCGTAAGCGTCGCGATTCTCTCCGCGGTCAGAATATCTTTGGCAACGTATAAAACGGGCTTTCCGACAAGCGAAGCAAGCAACGCTTTACACGCCCCCGTAACGCCGAAAACCGCCGTGGGGACCCCGCGACGTATGCTTTCGCCGACTTCGTTTAATTTTCCGTCGGACAATAATTTTTCGTAATCCATTTTTCGGTTATACCTTTTTGTTGTATTTTTGCATTACCGCGTCGAAATCCTTGCCCGAAACGTATTCGTAGCAAGCCTTGGACGCGTTTCCTATGACTTCCGTAAACAAAGGATAATCTTCTTTTTTTATCTCTGACAAAACGTAGTCTATAAGCGGAAGAGCGCTTTCCTTGTCGTGCGTGCCTATTCTTATTCTCGGAAAGTTTTCGCTTTTAAGACACGCGACTATGTTTCTCATTCCGTTATGTGTTCCCGAAGAACCGCTTTTTCTGAGCCTTAAACTCCCCTTTTCCAAATCCACGTCGTCGTATATCACTACAACGTTTTCAAGGGGTATTTTGTAATAATCCACGAGTTCTTTTATGCTTTCGCCCGAAAGATTCATATACGTCTGAGGTTTGGCGATTATAACCTTTTCGCCGTTTACCCTCGTTTCCGCAATCAACGCTTTGCATTTGAGTTTGTCTATTTTAACGCCGAGTAAAATCGCAAGATCTTCAACGGCTAAAAAACCTACGTTATGAAACGTTTTTCTGTATTTTTCGCCCGGATTGCCCAAGCCGACTATCAAGTACATATCAAACCCTTATAAAAATTATTCTTTAAAATCGAACGTCGCTATCTGTCTGATACCGTTTTCGCTCGTGTCGTAAGATACTTTATCGCCCCTTATATTCCATCTTGCGTGCAAGTCGCAACGTATGTCCGTTTCGACAGGCATCGAATAAACGGCAAACAAATCTTTCGCAACGCCCTTTTTAAAATCATAAAGATACAAATGTCTTTTTCCGTCTGTTTCTATATAACCGTCGCCTATAAAACACCTTCTGTCGGGTGAATAATTGCAATGAATATCGTTTTTGTCGGTAAGCGGATTGTTAAGAGCAACCTTACGTCCCGTTATCACGTCAAAGAAATATATTCCCCATTTAGGCAAACCCGAATATATCATCAGTTCTTCGTCGTTACGCCACGAATAATGAGAATTGACCTCGAACTTCGTAAGACCTGCGGTTTCACCGTCGGGCGTCCCCGTGGCAAGCATCGTCGCCCACATTTTTCCTTCCGGATCGATATTTCTCAAAAGGTACACGAATTTTCTGCCCGACGGACTGTAAGTTATATGGTTGACTACGAGTTTTTGATCCGTATACGGACTTTGAGCAAAAATCGATTTCATTTGAAAATACGACAGCACAAGCCGTTTTGCCCCCGTTTTTAAGTCTATTTCAAAAATACCGTCGTCGTCGGGAGCGTTTTCGTTAAAATGCGGATCGGAAATATTACAATACCCGTACCCTTTACGAAAATCGTAAATCCTTGCAAAGTTTACGGAAAGCGCTTTGCCCGTATTTTCCGACAAAGCGGCAAACGGCTTATCGTACACGCGAAGAACTTCCCCGTTCAAACTTACAATCTTCGCAACGTATTTTTCGCCGTCGAAATCGTTGAACGTAATCGATTCGTCCTGTTTAAACC
>CAKQSC010000078.1 GCA_934271725.1 uncultured Clostridia bacterium | reverse complement strand
CGGGTATAGCCGTTCCCAGACCGCCGTGAACAAGAACGATCGCAGGTGCTTTTTCACCCTCTTTAATATTTTCCGGAAAACCGAGGTATCCCGCGATTCTCGTTTTTTTGCCGTTATATTTTACGGGCGAAGTATAGAATAAACCTTTAACCTTTGATACGTCCGTTCCACCCGCCGTTCCGAAATCGAGCGACGGTTCGTAATCGTATTCGGGCGTTTGCCATAATTCCGCGGGATAAGTTATCAATCCCCCTGTATACGTCTGCCCGTCCGTTTTGATTTCTCTTTCTTTGAACGTATAAGAAGGTTCTTCCTTTTTATCCTCATCGGGATCTTTATTTGAATTGCAAGAAAATAAACACGTACACATAATTAAACAAACGAATATACTTATAATTCTCTTAATCATTTTACCCTTGCCACCTTTCCGTCTTCAATTAAAACGGTTTTAAACTCAAAACTATTTAGGGCGATTTCTTCCTTGATTTTCAAAGACGGTATCGCAATTTTACAAGTTACGTCCTTGTCCGTAGGATTAGATATTCTTAAAACGTACCCGTCGCGCGACTTATAAAAGGAAGATAATTTCGCGCCGTCAACAGCCATAAAACTTTCGCTCACGTTCTCTCCGTTCGGAAAAAACGACAATGCGGTACATTTTTCGTTATACGCTTGCGCGAATAAATCGACTTCGTTAATATCCGTATCGAAAAGTATTGAAAAATCGAAAGTCCTTTCGCCTTGATCCATTCTTTCGGTATACCTGTCCTGACGCAAAATCTCTCTGTCGTTTATGGGGTGTCCCGTATAGGCGGGCGTTCTCAATAAAGTAAGGCAGATTGCGCCGTTTTCGTAACTTGCTCCGTAAGTACCTCTGTTTATGACAAACATACCTTTTCCGTCTTTTTCGACGATACCGCACCAGTCGCCGAAAACGCTTTCACCGCCGTCGGTACGTAAAACTTCTCTTCCGAATTGTTGTTTGCCGACAAAATCACCCTCTAAACGTGTGGGAAGCATCAACTTTAAGCACTTGTCTTTCTCGTTGAAAAACACCCTTACGTTTACGTCTATTCGTTTTAAGTTTTTATAAACGAAATACCGCATAACAGCCCTTGACGTATTATAACCGTAAACGCACTCCAAAACGTCTCTTACTTCACCGCTTTCTATAATACGCAAAGCCTTTAAAGGTCTTTTTACGCCTGAAAAAACCTGTGATTCTTCATCACTCAACTTCTCGAAACACCCCTCGTAGTTACCCAACTTTTCGTCCTGAAAACTTCTCATCGCCCAAGGATCTTCCGTATCCGTATATACTGCAAGTTTACCGAAACTGCCCGACGAATATTTTTTACCGTTGACCGAAAGGTTTTCGATATTACCGTTTTCGGGATTGATTTTTAAAGATAAAACTCCGTTTACCGAATATCCGTCGTTTGAAAGCGATTTTATTTCGCGGGTATAAACCTTATACGGCTCGCACTCGAACAACTTGATTTGCATAGGTTGTAATTCCGCCTCGAAAACAACTCTTTTTCGCCAGTCAAGATTAAGGTTACTGCTTTCCTTTTCTATCTGACAATGAAGATTTTTGCCGTCGCACAACACTTTCATATAAGTAAAGTTGTCTTCCCAGTTCTGATCGGCAAGGTTAAACTCGCAATCGATTATTTGTTTTACTTTATACGGGTGCGGATTATAAACTATAACGGGATAATTGCCGTTTGCCTTATAGTTTATTTCCGTCGACAAGGCAAAAAACGCTTTCAATTTCAATTTGTTTAAAATCTGCATGCCGTGACTTATCGCGTTAAGTCCCGTCTGTTCCGCTTCTTTAATAACCGTACCCGGAAGTATATCGTGAAACTGACAGAACAGTAAATCCGTCTCCGCTTCTTTAAGCAAGTCGTACGGATATTCCATAAGTCCTTTAAGACTTGCCGTCGAACACATTTTTTCAACGGTTAAAAGCGTGTCTTCGAGTTGTTTATATCCTTGCTTTATTCTTACCATCGAAGTATAACATCCCGTATTGCAGGGACGTAGCGATTTATCGATACGAGAAACATTTTTTCCTTTACGCTTGTTTTCTTCTTTTGTCGCCTTAAAATATTCGTCCGGCGTGGAATGAGTTATCTTTACGCCTTTGTTTTTCAACTCGTTTGCAAGTTCTTCGATATCCGAAAGGTCTTTATCGGAAGGACCGCCACCGTGATTTCCGACTCCCCACAAAATACACAACGGATCGTCGGCGTGTTCTTTTATCAGATTGCTTATCTTTTCGCTTGCGTGTCCCAGCGCGCTGTTATATAACTCGAAATGTCTTCTTACGTAAACTTCCGAGCCGTCGTAGCCAACCCAGACGAATTCGTCGGGAATATCAAGATTTTGCCTTGACGGTCTGCATACAAGATAGTTTTTATAACCGTATTTCGCAAGTATCTGTACAAGTCCCCTGCTATGTCCGAAAGAATCGAAATTAACCGCCGTTTCAAAGGTTAAGCCGAACTTATCTTTAAAATACTCGTTACCGACTTCTATCTGTCTTATAAAACCTTCGCCGGAAGGCATATTGCAATCGGGTTGAAGATACCAACCGCCCATAACGTGCCATTTGCCTTTCTTGACAAGATTTTTGATTTTTTCAAATAAAGACGGTTCGTATTCTTCTATCCACATATAAAGCGACGCTTCGTTATGATTAAACACGAATGCGTCGTATTTTTCCGCTAATCTTACCGCGGTGCGGAAAGTCGTGAGCGCTTCCGCCACTCCCTCTTCCCATTCCCACAGCCACATAGTGTCTATATGTGCGTTGCATATCAGGAAAACCTGCCGTTCCATATCACTTTTTCTCCATTATTATATCTATGTTTTTAAATGACATATCTATATCGTAATTACCCGGACATTCATAACCCGTATACATACCGTTTACGTAAAGATTTTCCCACGAAGAGTTCTGCATATATCCTTGTTTCTGCGCTTCGTTAAACGCTTTTCTTATTAAATGTATAAGTTCAACGTCTACCGTTCTCCAAGTGTCGTAAAGAATATTTCCGTCAACGTCGTAAAGGTTATAATCGGGATTAAAAAAGTTTGAAGACGCTATGTTGAATATCCATTTGTCCGTTGCCGATTCCTTTGAGCCCGTATCGGGGAAACTTTGTTCTTCCGAAAAGGTATATCTGTTATCGAATACAGGTATGCCGAACCATAACATATCCGTGAACACTTTTGCTTTTTCGTCGTAATTCGCGACGAACAAGTAGAACAAACACATACACGAATGTAAAGAGTAATCCACTCTGTCGCCCATATTATCTTTAAACGAGTTTATCTTACAGTCGAGCGTTACCCTGACAGACTGCGAATCGGAAATCTTTGTTTCTGGTACGAACAACGACGGTGTGCATAAATATTGTTCAAGCAATAAATGTGGCCATTCCTGCCCCGCCGTTCTGTCGTATTTATAACATTCTGACGATTTAAGTGCAAGTCTGTACTCACCCGTTTTAGTATTTACGCCTACCGTTTTGGATTGATTTTCGTATAAATATTCTCCGTTTCCTTTATCGGTAAACTTATAGTTGAAAGTTGCCTTACCGTCCTTAATTTCCGTCGAACTGTTGTTTTTGTCGTGGAAAGGATACCTTGTAGCCCATTGACACAATCTCCAAGACGGTTTTAAACCCTTTTGGTCGTAATCGAAATAAACGTTGGGATCATACGCTTCGCCGAACGTTTCGATAGGATCGTCGTATATGGGTTTACCGAGCCCTCTCACTAAAAAACCTTGTCTGAATTTTTTATCGCGCAAAACGGATACCTGCTTTTCGTTATCCGTTTTTCCGTCGTCGTCGCCACCGCCGATATCGGGATTGCCGGACACGCATGCAACAAACGGAATACAGATTGCAAGCAACAGTATAAACGCTATAATTTTCAAGTATTTCTTCATATTTATTTCCCTATATAAGATTTTATATCGTAATTTTTAAAGGTCATATCGATATCGTAGGTACCCGGCAATTCAAAACCGAGATACGTTCCGCTGATATACAATTTGTCCATAGTCGCACCTTTCATATAACCGCTTCTTTGAGCGTCTTTAAGAGCGGACTTTATATACGAATAAACGTCCGTTTCAACGTTTACCCAACTATCGAACTTTAAATTACCGTCAATGTCGTAAAGATTGTTATCGAGCGAAAGATAATCGGTTGCGGGGATATTATAAATCCACTTATTCGTTTCGGAAACTTTCGTACCGCTGTCCGCACCGCTCATTCCGGTTGCAAAAGGCGTCCTGTTATCGAAAAGAGTAAGCCCGAGCCACATCATATCCGTGTACCCCGTACCGTTAGCCGGTTTATACGAAACGAACAGATATAACATACATACTGCGGAATGTAAATCGGTATTCGGTTTACCGAGCATACGGTTTTCAAACGAGTTTAATTTCATGTCGACCGAAACGACTATGCTTTCGGTATTCCCGACTTCTATTTGTTTGTTGTGAGAAGACGCCGTTCCGAAGTTTTGAGAAATCAAAAGATGTGGCCATTCCTGTCCCGCCGTTCTGTCGTACTTATAACACTCCGACGCTCTTAACGACAAACCTATTTCACCGCTTTCAGTGTCTACCGTTACGGTTTTGGATTGATTGTCGTACACGTATTTTCCGTTTCCCGAATCGGTAAACTTATAATTAAAAGTCTGTTTTCCCTCTTTAAATTCCGTCAAAGTATTTTCGACGTCGTGGAAAGGATATCTCGTAGCCCATTGCTGCAAAAACCAGACGGGTTTATTGTCTTTTCCGTAAGTAAAAGTAGTTTGCGTATCGAACTGCGGTTGAAACTTTTCTATTTCGTCGCCGTATATGGGATTGCCCGTACCTTTTAACGTAAACCCTTTTTTAAACTTCTTGTCGTTCAAGAGAGAAACGTATTCGTAAACAGGCTCATCGGGCATGTCGTCAATATCTCGTTTGCCTCCGCACGCGACGAAGGCAAACATAGTGAACATTATAATTATAAGACTTATAACTTTTTTCATTTTAACGGTTTATTTTCTCTTTTTTACAAACGCAACTACCGCAAGCGCGGGTATTATTGCAAGCAAAGACGAAACGGCAACCGAACCGCAACCTTTTTTAGCGGTAGAACCGCCT
>CAKQSC010000077.1 GCA_934271725.1 uncultured Clostridia bacterium | reverse complement strand
GGCGCGGGCGTGGTAAAACCCGTAGGAACGTTGGGAACGGGCAATAAAAATTACGTCGTCGGCGACGGCAAGATAGGGGACGTTACCAAAATGATATACGATTATATCACGGGCGTTCAGTTCGGCAGATTGCCCGACTCCTATCACTGGACGATGAAAATATGAGTTTGATAACGGCTATAACTCCGCAAATCAAGGACAATGGGCGGGTGAATATTTTTATCGACGGCAAGTTTTGTTGCGGAATGCAACTCGAAACCGTCGTAAAAAACAGACTGAAAGCAGGTTGCGAGATTACGTCGAGCGACCTTGCCGTTATGCAGTTGGAAAGCGAAAAATCCGTTGCTTTGGACAAGGCAATGGGTTTTATTTCTTCTTCCGTCAAGACGGAAAAAGGGGTTTACGATTATCTTATAAAAAAGGGTTACACGGAACCCGTCTCCGCATATTGCGTTGAAAAGTTGGTTGACTACGGTTATCTTGACGACGCTAATTACGTCAAAGCGTATTTCGGAAAATATTCAAAGACGAAAGGCGTGAGACTTATAACTATGGAACTTAAAGCAAAGGGTATAAGAGAAGATAAGATAAAAGCGGAAGCCGAAAACTATCTTGACGAAAGCGATAGCGCGAAAAAAGTAGCGGATAAATACCTTAAAGGCAAGGTAAGGGATTTTAAAAACGTTCAGAAAGCGTATAAGTACCTTTTAAGCAAAGGTTTTTCTTACGAAACGGCAAAAGAAGCCGTAAAAGGTGAAGAATGCGACGAGTGGTAAGCGGAAAAAGCATGCGCGAAGCGGATAGATATACGATAGACGTTTTGGGCGTAAGCGAAGAAGAATTGATACGTCGCGCCGGCGAAAGCGTTGCGGACGAAATTGCGAAACGGTTCGATAAATCCGCGAGAATATTGTTTTTAACGGGCAAAGGCAACAACGGTAAAGACGGAACAGTATGCGCCGACGCCTTGAAAAATAAAGGTTACGAAAATATAGAAAAATACAGTATTTTTCAGCCTTTAACAAATGATATCGAGGGCGAGTACGACGTGATTGTCGAGTGCCTTTTAGGAACGGGAATTAAAGGAGAACCGAAAGGCGAATATAAAACCGTTATAGAGCGTGCAAACGCGAAACGGGCGTATAAGATAGCGGTAGATATTCCCGGCGGACTTAACGCCGACAACGGAAAAGTTACGGGCGTGTGTTTCGTTGCGGATTTAACCGTTGCGATAGGCGAACTCAAAACGGGCTACTTTTTAAACGACGGCAAAGATTATACGGGCGAAATAGTCGTAAAAGACGTCGGTATAAGCGTTCGCGGTGATTTTTTTAATATTTACGACGAAAAAGATATAATAGAAAAGATACCCGTTCGTCGTGAAAACAGCAATAAAGGCAGTTACGGCAAAGTTATAACCGTCGGCGGAAGCAAACCTTATGTAGGCGGAAGTCTTTTGACTTATAATTCGCTGTCGTCAATAAAGAGCGGTGCGGGTTATACGGCGATTCTCGTGCCGGAAAGTTTGTATCCCGTATATTCTGCAAGGGTACCGGAAGCGGTTACTTTTACGGGCAAGGACGACGGAAGCAATTTTATAACCGATTACGAGGCGATGGACAAGGCATTGGATTTTGCGGACGTTATTTGCTATGGCAACGGAATCGGTATAAGCGAGGGTGTTTACGAAAACTTAAAATATATTCTCGAAAACTCCGTTAAAAAAGTTGTTATCGACGCGGACGGAATAAACGTTTTGGTACAATACGGCAAAGAAATATTGAAAAACAAGAAATGCGAAGTTATTTTAACTCCGCACGTGAAAGAGTTTTCAAGACTTTCGGGAAAAAGCGTTGAAGAGGTTACCGACGATCCGATAGGGCTTGCAAAGTTGTTCGCCAAAGAATACGGCGTCGTTATTCTTTTAAAAAGCAATACGATGGTTATAACGGACGGGGAATCGGTCGTTCTTAACGTAACGGGAAACAGCGGGCTTGCAAAAGCGGGTTCGGGCGACGTTTTGTCGGGGCTTGTTTCGGGCTTGTCCGCAAGAATGAGTCTGTTCGACGCGGGAGTTTGCGGAGCGTATATTTTCGGTCGTTCGGCGGATATCGCGGTTGAGCGCGGAAGCAAAACGACGCTTATGCCCGGCGAGGTTATTTCCGCTTTTTCGGATTTTTTTAAAAAATGCGAAAAAAATAAAGGGAAAAGCGATTATTTTTCGTAGAAAGAGACGAAAGCAACGGAGAGATAAAATGTCCAAACAAACTATATACGAAATGGAAGAACGGTTTTTTTCCGTGTACGCAACTAAATCCAAAAACAGCAAAGGAAGGCCCGTTTACGAAGAGGAATGTCCTCTCCGTACGGATTTTCAGCGGGATAGGGACAGAATAATACACTCGAAAGCGTTCAGACAGTTGAAAAACAAAACGCAGGTGTTTTTTTCTCCCGAGGGAGATAATTACAGAACACGTCTTACGCATACTCTGACCGTTTCGCAGATAGCGAGAAGTATTGCCTGTTCGCTCGATTTAAACGAAAATCTTGCGGAAGCGATTGCTTTGGGACACGATTTGGGACATACGCCTTTCGGACACACGGGCGAAAAGATTCTCGATAAGTTTTGTCCCGAAGGGTTCAGACACAACGAACAAAGTTTAAGAGTCGTTGACGTTCTCGAAAAGGACGGGAAAGGTCTTAATCTCACGTTTGAAGTGAGGGACGGAATACTTAATCATAAAATAAAAATGCCGTCGGCTACGATAGAGGGAGAAATCGTTTCCATAGCCGACTGGATAGCGTATATAAATCACGATATAGAAGACGCCGTAAACGCAGGTCTTATCCGAGAAAAAGATTTGCCCGAAAAGGCTGTGAAAACTCTCGGTGTAAACTCCCGCGACAGAATAAACAATATGATAATCTCCATTTACGACAACAGTAAGGACAAGCCTCACATAAAAATGAGCGAAGATATGTTTACTGCGACCAAAGAATTGCGTGATTTTATGTTCGCTAACGTATATCAGAACAGCCTTGCTCAGAAAGAAGAAGTCAAGGCGGACAGAATGCTTACGAGTATGTTCGAGTTTTATAGGAAGAACAAAGACGAACTGCCCGAGGTTTATAAAAAATCGTTGGAAAAATATACTCTCGACAGAGTTATTTGCGATTACATTTCGGGCATGAGCGACAGATACGCAACTTATGTGTACGAGTCGCTGTTTATACCTAAAAGTTGGGGACTTTAATGGCAAAAGGATACGATCAGGAGTTTTTAAGCGAACTCAAAGCAAAAAACGATATAGTCGACGTTATATCCAAATACATACCGCTTGAACAGAAAGGGCGGAATTACTGGGCAAGATGCCCTTTTCACCACGAAAAAACGCCTTCTTTCTGCATAAACAGAGAAGAACAGTTTTATCACTGTTTCGGTTGCGGTAAAAGCGGGGACGTAATAACGTTTATAATGGAGTTTGAATCCGTAGATTATCCCGAAGCGGTAAGGATTTTGGCAGATCGCGCGGGGATACCGCTTAAAACGTTTGATTACGACAGCGAGAAAATTAAGGAAGCAAAAGAGAAGAAGGAAAGAATACTTGCCGTGCTTACTGATACCGCAAGATTTTACTATCAGAATCTTTCTACGGAAGCAGGCGCGAAATATCTCGAATATATTTATTCGAGGGGGTTCGACAAAGATATAATAAAAAAATTCGGTTTGGGCGCGTCGCTTAACTATGAAGATTTGCCGAGAGCGTTGTTCAAGAAAAAACACAAAGAAGAAGATATTCTCGAAGCGGGCGTGTGCGGTAGAAAAAACGGCAGGTTTTACGATTTCGAGGCGGGCAGGCTTATCGTTCCCATAATAAACGCTTACGGTCAGGTTATAGCGTTCGGAGGAAGGGTTCTTGAAAAAAAGCCGGATTTCGCAAAATACAAAAACACGGCGGAAACGTCCGTTTTCATAAAAAACAAAACGCTTTTCAACATAAATAACTTAAAGAAACTCAAAAACGAAAAAGGGTTTTCGGAAGTTATTATGGTAGAGGGATATATGGACACCATAGCGCTCGTGGCAAACGGGTTTGAAAACGTGGTTGCGAGCATGGGAACTTCTTTGACGAAAGAACAGGCAAGACTTTTAAAAAGATATACGGATAAAGTCGTTATCTGTTACGACGGCGATTCGGCGGGGCAGAAAGCAACTATAAGGGGGCTTGAAATACTTTCCGACGAGGGGCTTTCCGTAAGAGTCGTCGATTTGCCGGACGGGCTCGATCCCGACGAAATTATAAAAATGCGCGGAAAAGAGGCGTATCGGAAATGTCTTGACGACGCAAAACCGCTTATCGACTTTAAACTAGACGCGCTTAAACGTTCTTACGATATAACCAAAACGGAGGAACGCCGAAAATATTTGAAAGACGCGGTTGACGTTATAAGGACGAGCCCTAACAAAATAGAACAGGAAGAATTGCTTAAAACTTTAAGCGAAGAATCCGGAATAACTTTCGAGTCGCTACGAAAACAGTTGGACAGCGAAGAAGTCGCACCGAAAAAAGAAGAAAAGGAAATCGTGGCGCACGAAAAAGAAGCGGGCGAAAAAAACTTGCAGGCGCAAAGATTTATTCTCGAAGCAATGCTTTTCAATAAGCCTTATACGAGAGATTTCGACATAAACGAAATAGAGTTCGACAGACCGTCGCATTTGTCTATCGCAAAATATATAGACGGCGAACGGAAAGCGAAAAAACTTTGTAAAGTAAACGTTTTGTACGACATTCTCGACGGCAAAGAGGCTCTCGACGAGTTGGACGCTATTTTGGGGCTAGGTCTCGAAGAGCGTGAAGAAAAGGTGGAAGAAAGGTATTTTAAAGATTGCGTTTCTACGCTTAAAAGGTGCAAAATGGAAAAGGAAATTGCGTCTCTCACGGAACTTTTATCGCATGAGGACGAAACGGCAAAGCGTTCCGACATAAAAAGAATGCTTATGGATAAAATTGCCGAACTCGGCAGAATATGACGTAAAAAAATTGTCGGATCGGCAATCAAGTATAACGTATAGGAGAAAAAATATGTTACAGGAAGAACAATTAAACGGAATAGTAGCCGATTTAATCATCGATTATAAGAAAAAGGGTAGCGTAACCCTCAACGAACTCTGCGCAAGATTCGACTCTTTAAAAGAAGACGATCCCGAAT
>CAKQSC010000076.1 GCA_934271725.1 uncultured Clostridia bacterium | reverse complement strand
TGACAGACTCGACGCGATGACCGAACAGGCGTTCGACGATCAATGCACCGGCGCGAACCCGCGCTATCCGCTGATGAGCGAAATAAAGCAGATGTATCTCAACGCGTATTACGGAAACAAGCATTTTGAAGAACCCGAAATGCCGAAGGCTTCCGATTTTACGAACACCGACGACGAACACAACTTCAAACAAGCGTATCGCAGAGCGAAAAGCGGTATTAAAAAGGCGTAAGGAGGAGAAAATATGAAACTCGACAGAATTATTGCGGTAAGAAACAATAAGACGGTGTATCGCGACGGCGATTTGTGTCTTAAAGTTTTCGACAACACGTACTCGAAAGCGCAGGTGCTTAACGAAGCGTTGAACCACGCTTTGGTAGAACAAACGGGGCTTAACGTTCCCAAAATCCACGAAGTTACCGTTATCGACGGCAAGTGGACGATTATAACGGACTATATAAAGGGAAAAACGCTCGCTCAACTTATGAGCGAGAACCCCGACAAGAAAGACGAATATCTCGATATGTTCGTAAATCTTCAAATGGAAGTACAGTCCAAAACCTGTCCTCTTCTTACCAAACTCAGAGATAAGATGAACAGAAAGATTTCGGAAACGAATCTTGACGCGACGACTCGTTACGAACTTCATACCCGTCTTGACGGTATGCCCAAGCACAACAAACTTTGCCACGGCGATTTCAACCCGTCCAACATAATAATAGCGGAAGACGGAACGCCTTACATTCTTGACTGGTCGCACGCCACGCAAGGAAACGCTTCTGCGGACGTCGCGAGAACGTACCTTCTTTTCTGGCTTAACGGCGACATAGACGGCGCAGAAAAATATCTCGACTTGTTCTGCGCGAAGAGCCATACGAAAAAACAATATATTCAGAAATGGATGCCTATCGTAGCGGCTTCGCAAACGGTTAAGGGCAACGAAAAAGAACGCGAATTCCTGCTTTCGTGGGTAAACGTCGTCGATTACGAATAAAAATAAGGAGAACGAAAAAGATGAAAGTAACTGTTTGTATAGGTTCGTCGTGCCACATAAAGGGTTCGAGAAAAGTAGTTGAGGCTCTTCAATATTACATTAACGAAGCGGGACTCGGCGATAAGGTGGAACTCGGCGGAACTTTCTGCATGGGCAAATGTCAACTCGGCGTATGCGTTACGGTAGACGACAAGTTTTATTCCGTAACCCCCGAAACGGTTAAAGATTTCTTTGAAACGGAAATCAAAGCAAAGGTTAAATAATGTTATTCATCGAAGTATGCGTGGGTAGTTCCTGTTATCTTAAAGGGGCTCCCCGAATAGTCGAAATGTTGCAGGAAAAAATAAAAGATGGCAACTTACAGGACGAAATAGTGCTTACCGGGGCGTTTTGCTCCGGTAGGTGCAACCGCGTCGGCGTAACTATAACCGTCGGCGACGAAGTTTACGTCGGCATAACGCCCGAAACGTTCGGCGATTTCTGGCAAAATACGATATTGCCGGCACTTGAAAAGGCAAAGGGGGTATAACCGTGTCCGAATGTCTTACGTTGAAAAAATCAAATTGTAAAAACTGTTATAAGTGCATAAGACACTGCCCCGTTAAATCCATAAGGTTTTCGGGCAATCAGGCGCATATAATAGGCAACGAATGTATACTGTGCGGTCAATGTTTCGTAGTATGTCCTCAGAACGCAAAGCAGATAGTCGACGAAACGGAAAAAGTAAAAGTGCTTATTCAATCGGGCGCGCCCGTTTACGCAAGCGTTGCTCCGTCCTTTATAGCGAACTATCACGGAATAGGAATAAACGGACTGCGCAAAGCCCTTGTGAAATTAGGATTCAAAGACGCGGAAGAAACGGCTGTCGGCGCGACGATAGTAAAAACGGAATACGAAAAAATGCTTGCCGACGACACGAGAGATATCGTTATTTCTTCGTGTTGTCATTCCGTTAATCTGCTTATACAGAAATACTACCCGACGCTTTTGCCTTACCTTGCCGACGTAATGTCGCCGATGCAGGCGCATTGCGCGAAAATTAAAAAAGAACACCCCGAAGCGAAAACGGTGTTCATAGGTCCTTGCGTTTCCAAAAAGGACGAAGCGCAGTATTACGCAGGAATAGTCGACGCCGTTCTTACATACGAGGAACTTACCGAGTGGCTTAAAGCGGAAAATATCGAACTCGAACCGGATATGGACGATACGGAAGAGAGCAGGGCGAGATTTTTCCCGACGACGGGCGGTATTTTAAAGACGATGACGAAACGCAACCCGAAATACACTTATCTTGCGATAGACGGCATAGATAATTGTATCGCCGCGCTGAAAGAGATAGAGAGCGGAAACGTTCATAACTGTTTCATAGAAATGTCGTCGTGCGCGGGGAGTTGCGTAGGCGGTCCCGTAATGGAAAAATATCACCGTTCGCCCGTTATAGACTATCAGTCTGTGGCGGAATATGCGGGTGAAAAAGATTTCAAGGTAGAGCAACCCGACTCTTGCGACGTGAAAAAGAGTTTCGAGCCGATAGAGAGAAGATACGGCACGCCGTCCGAAAGCGAAATTAAAGAAATACTCAAAAAAATGGGCAAAAACACGCCGGAAGACGAACTTAACTGCGGTTCTTGCGGTTACGATACGTGCAGAGAAAAAGCGATAGCAATATATCACGGCAAAGCGGAGATTTCGATGTGCTTGCCATACTTAAAAGAAAAAGCAGAGAGTTTTTCGGACTGTATAGTATCGAACACGCCCAACGCGCTTATCGTTGTAAACGACTCTCTGGAAGTACAGCAAATCAACCCTGCGGCGCGTAAAATACTTAATATTCGCTATTCTTCCGACGTTTTGGGAGATCAGATAGTACGTATTCTCGATCCGAAACCTTTCCTTGAAGTTTTAGAGAGCAAAAAGAGCATAAAAAATCAAAGAACGTATCTTGCGGAGTACGACAAGTACGTGGAACAAACCATAATATACGACGCGACGTATCACATGTTGCTGTGTATAATGAGAGATATTACCGAGCAGGAAACCGAACGCGAAAAGAGAGAAGAGTTGCGTAACAAAACGGTGGAAACTGCCGATAACGTAGTAGACAAACAGATGAGAATAGTACAGGAAATCGCCTCTTTGTTAGGAGAAACGGCGGCGGAAACGAAAATCGCGCTGACTAAATTAAAGGAGAGCATTTCCGATGAATAATCTTTGCGCCGACATAGGCTACAAAAGCATAAACCACGTCGGAGAGCAACTTTGCGGTGATCATATAGACGTTGTCGAAAGAGACGACGATTCTACCGTAATAGTGCTTGCGGACGGGTTGGGTAGCGGTGTCAAGGCAAGTATTTTGTCTACGTTGACAAGCAAAATCATTTCGACTATGATGTCGGAGGGGCTTACTCTTTCCGACTGCGTCGAAACCATTGCCAAAACTTTGCCTATATGTTCGGTAAGGGGTGTTGCGTATTCTACGTTTACCATAATGCACATTGTGGAAAACCGCGAAATGGAACTCATACAATACGACAATCCGCTGACTATACTTATTCGCAACGGAGAAAATTACGACTATCCGATGACGGAAACGAACATAGACGGCAAAAAGATTTACCGTTCGGTAATAAAGTTGCAGGAAGGGGACGTGTTCGTCGCGATGAGCGACGGCTGTCCGCACGCGGGAATCGGGCTTGCGTATAATTTCGGTTGGAAAAGAGACGAAATCATAGGCTTTATGCAGGCGGTCGTAGCGGGCGAATACGCGGCGAAAACGATGTCCGCAATGCTTATAGACGAAGTAAACAAACTTTACGGAAATCGTCCGGGCGACGACGCTACGGCTTGCGTGATAAAAATACGCAAACGCCAACCAATGAACATTTTGTTCGGACCGCCCAGGGACAGGGACGACGCTAACCGTATGATGGCGTTGTTCTTTTCAAAAGAAGGCAAACATATCGTATGCGGCGGAACGACGTCGTCGATAGTTGCCAAATATCTCGGTAAAAAAGTGGAAGTAGACGTCAATTTCGTACAGTCGGACGTACCGCCTATCGCGAAGATAGAAGGCGTCGATTTGGTTACGGAAGGGGTAATCACGATAAACAAAGTTGTCGAATACGCCCACGACGTTTTGGCGGACAATAAACTTTACGAAAAGTGGAGTTTCGGCAGAGACGGAGCGTCGCTTATATGCAGAATGTTGTTTGAAGAAGCGACGGACATCAACTTTTTCGTCGGCAGAGCGGTCAACCCCGCGCACCAAAACCCCGATTTACCGATAAACTTTAACATTAAAATGAACCTTGTCGAAGACTTGTCGGCGTGCTTAAAGCAAATGGGCAAAAAGATTAAGGTCAGTTATTTTTAAGCGGAGTTTTTATGAGAAAATTCGATACGAAAGTACAACATTTAAAATATAAGGTTTTGCGCGAAGTAGCAAGACAGGCGTGGAACGACACGCTACAAGACAACCTTTTGGATATTCCCGAAATCATAGTGCCGGGCAAAATCCCGACTATGCGTTGTTGCGTGTACAAAGAACGCGCGATTGTGTCCGAACGCGTCAAACTCGCTATGGGCGGCAACAAGCAAAATCCCAACCCCATCGAAGTTATCGATATAGCGTGCGACGAATGTCCTATGGGGGGTTACGAAGTAACCAACGCGTGCAGGGGCTGTCTTGCGCACCGCTGCGAAGACGCGTGTAAGTTCGGCGCGATAACGTTCGATCAGAACCACGTCGCGCACATCGACAAAACGAAATGCAGAGAATGCGGAGCGTGTTCGAGAGTTTGTCCGTACAGCGCGATTCATAACTATAAACGCCCGTGCGAAACGGCTTGTAAAGTAGGCGCGATTTATATGGGCGACGAAAAACAAGCGTGCATAAACAACGATAAATGTATTTCGTGCGGAGCGTGCGTTTACACTTGCCCGTTCGGCGCGATTAACGACAAATCGTATATTCTGAACGTAATAGACATGCTGAAAGGAAGCCACGGCAACCAGAATTACAAGATTTACGCGATAGTCGCGCCGTCTATTTCCAGCCAGTTCACTTACGCCAAGTTAGGTCAGGTAATCACGGGGCTGAGAAAATTAGGTTTCCATACCGTCATAGAAGCGGCTTTGGGCGCGGATATGGTAGCGCAGGCGGAATCTAAGGAATTAGTAGAAAAAGGATTTTTAACGAGTTCCTGTTGTCCCGCGTTCGTCGATTATATCGACAAAAACTTCCCCGACTTGAAACAATTCGTTTCGCATAATCTTTCGCCTATGGCGATGATTTCCAAATATCTCAAAGAGCATGAAAATCCCTGCAAGATCGTATTCA
>CAKQSC010000075.1 GCA_934271725.1 uncultured Clostridia bacterium | reverse complement strand
AACGATAACGGCACGAAACCTCTCGAAATGCCCGATATCCCGAAAATATTACAAATAAATCAAAAAAAATTTTCAAAAAAGTTTAAAAAACGACGTTAAAACGCTTTACATAACAAAAATTTTAGTATATAATCGTACTTGTCAATAGGGAAACCGAAAGACATAAAAATGCTCATCATTTTCCCCCTTATCATATATTATTCAGGAAGCAGTTTACATTCGTAAATTGCTTTTTGAATTGTATGGGGTATTTTAACAAAAACGAATTGTCGGCGAACCGTTTTTTTACGGAGCGGTCGGTTGACGGCCGTTTTATTTTTTTACTTTTTCTCTTAAATTCGTCGTTTTTTTCATAAAACGTTTTTTCTTTAAGTTTGTACGGACGCTTTTACTTAAAGCCTTGACTTTTAAAGCGTTTTATAATAAAATAAAAGCGTAATCTCACGATTATTGCGGAGAAAAGCGTATGAACTTAATGTATTTGAAGTTTGCCGTAGAAGTTGCGTCGCACGGCTCTATCAACAAAGCCGCAGAGGCCCTTTATATGGATCAATCCAACCTCAGCCGTTGCATCAAAGAACTCGAAACGTCGCTTGGCGTAAATATTTTCGAGCGTTCGTCGCGCGGTATGAAAGTTACCCCGAAAGGCGAAGAGTTTCTGACTTACGCGCACAGCATATTAAAACAAGTGGATATCGTGGAAAATATGTTCCGCGACGACGCCCTTGAAAAAAAGTTTTTTTCCGTTTCCGTTCCGAGGGCAAGTTATATAAGCGAAGCGTTTTCCGCGTTTTCCCTCCGTTTGCCGAAAGACGGGCGGTTTGAAATATTTTACAAAGAAACCAATTCCTTACGGGCTATTAAAAATATTCTCGAAGGGGACTATCGTTTGGGAATTGTACGCTATGCAGAGCAGTACGACAAATATTATAAAGAAATGCTCGAAAGCAAAGGGCTTTCTTACGAACTTTTAACGGAGTTCGGATATAAACTCGTCGTCGGCAAAAATTCGCCTCTTGCGACAAAAACGGAAATAGATTATGCCGATCTGGCGGACAAAACGGAAATAGCGCACGCGGATCCGTACGTTCCCGCGCTTTCTCTTTCAAAAGTCAAAAAGGAAGAGTTGCCCGAAACGGAAAAGAGAATATTCGTGTTCGAGCGGGCAAGTCAGTTTGAACTTCTTTCGGAAAATCCCGACACGTTTATGTGGGTATCGCCCGTTCCCGAGCATATTTTAAACGCTTACGGACTTGTGGAAAAAGATTGTTCCGCAAACAACAAAACGTATAAAGACGTTCTTATATGCAAAAAGGATTACGCGTTTACGGATCTCGATAAGGCGTTTATAACGGAACTTTGTAACGTAAAAAGAAAACTTTTCGGAGAAAAAATAAAATGAAACTCGTTATTGCTTCCGACATACACGGTAGCGCGTATTATTGTAAAAAACTAATCGACCGTTTCGAAGAGGAAAAGGCGGATCGCCTGTTACTGCTCGGCGATATTCTTTATCACGGACCGAGAAATCCTTTGCCGAAAGATTACAATCCGAAAAAAGTTGCCGAAATGCTTAACGGAATAAAGGACAGAGTTCTTTGCGTAAGGGGAAACTGCGACGCGGAAGTCGATCAGATGATGCTCGATTTTCCTATATTGTCCGATTATGCCGTTATAGACACGGGGTGCGGTGTGATTTTCGCTACGCACGGTCATAAATACGACGAAAACAACCTTCCTCCGCTTAAAAAAGGAGACATTTTCGCTTTCGGGCATATTCACGTACCCGTTTATCGCGAAAAGGACGGCGTTATATGTATAAACCCCGGTTCCGTTTCTCTGCCGAAAGAAAACGGTAAAAACGGTTATATGGTTTTTTGCGACGGCGAATTCGTTTGGAAAGACGTTGACGGCAACGTTTATAAAACGGAAAAAGGTATTTAGTTACATAACCCTTGCGAAGCAGAAGTGCTCCGCAAGGGTTTTCGCGTTTTTTAAGGCGTTTTTAAAAAATCGCTTTTTATAAGGTTTTTTCTTTTGAAAACGCGGTTTTAACCTTATTCCGTTTTAATCGTTACCCGTTATATCGATATATACCATACCGATATTAAAAATCGGCAATTCCGTTTTGACGGAAAACGTTGTATACTGTATACGTGAGGTGAGGCGAAATGATATCCAAAGCGACTTTGGGAAGAATACCCGTTTATTTACGATATTTGAAAAAGTTGCCGTCGTCGGTTACGAATATATCGGCAACCACTTTGTCCAAAGAGTTATCTCTCGGCGAAGTTCAGGTTCGTAAAGATCTTGCTTCCGCTTGCGGAAAAGGCAAACCGCGGGTAGGTTATTCCGTAAAAGAACTTGCTTCCGGTTTGGAACGCGTTCTTTCGGGGAAATCTAATAAAGAAGCGGTTATCGTGGGTGCGGGCAAACTCGGTATGGCGTTTTTGGGTTACGCCGGTTTTTCGGAATACGGCATAACCATTACGAAAGCGTTCGATACGGACTCTCGTAAATGGAGCGAGGACGTTTTTCCGATGAGCGAACTGAAATCGTACTGTTCGTTGCATCAGATAGAATTAGGTATTCTTACGGTTCCGACAAATGCTTCTCAAAAAGCGTTGGACGAAATGGTTGCAAGCGGAATAAAAGGAATATGGTGTTTTTCGTCTTCACATCTGCAAGTGCCGGAAGGGGTAGTCGTTCAGTACGAGAACATGGCGTTATCTCTTGCGCATCTGCAAAATAAAATAGGTTAAAAAATTATACGAATAAAAGGAGGTTTCTATGGAAATCAAAGAACGACAGATCGTTGACGGCGTCGAAGCGCTCGAAGCGACTATTGCGAGAGTTAAAGAGGCTCAACGCGTATTTGCGACTTACACGCAGGAACAAGTCGACGCAATATTTAAAGCGGCGGCGATTGCCGCTAACCAGGCGCGTATTCCGCTTGCGAAAATGGCGGTGGAAGAAACGGGCATGGGCGTCGTAGAGGACAAGGTAATCAAAAACAACTATGCGGCGGAGTATATTTACAATGCGTACAAGAACACCAAAACTTGCGGTGTTATAGAAGAAGATAAGGCTTACGGCGTCAAAAAGATTGCGGAGCCTATCGGCGTCATCGCGGCGGTAATTCCCACCACCAACCCGACTTCTACGGCGATTTTCAAGACGATGATCGCTCTTAAAACGAGAAACGCGATTATCATCAGTCCGCACCCGAGAGCGAAAAAGTCCACCATCGCGGCGGCTAAAACAGTTCTCGACGCGGCGGTTAAGGCAGGCGCGCCCGCAGGTATTATCGACTGGATAGACGTTCCGTCTCTCGAAATGACAAACCTTTTGATGAAAGAGGCCGATATAATTCTCGCTACCGGCGGTCCCGGAATGGTCAAGGCGGCGTATTCGTCCGGCAAACCGGCTCTCGGCGTAGGCGCGGGCAACACCCCGGCGATTATAGACGACTCGGCGGACATCGTTCTTGCGGTAAACTCTATAATACACTCCAAAACGTTCGATAACGGTATGATTTGCGCTTCCGAACAGTCCGTAATCGTTCATAAAAACGTTTACGACGCGGTTAAGGAAGAGTTCGCGAACAGAGGTTGTTATTTCCTTAATCCCGAAGAAAAAGAAAAGGTTCGTAAAACCATTATAATAAACGGCGCGCTCAACGCTAAAATAGTCGGTCAGAAAGCGTCTAAAATAGCGGAACTCGCGGACGTAAAAGTTCCCGAAGGAACGAAAGTTCTTATCGGCGAAGTCGAAAGCGTGGAACTTTCCGAAGAATTCGCTCACGAAAAACTTTCGCCCGTTCTTGCGATGTACAAGGCGGAAGACATTCACGACGCGTTCTGCAAAGCGGAACACCTTATTGCTGACGGCGGTTACGGACACACTTCTTCGATATACCTCAACGCGGTTACCGAAAAGGCTAAACTCGACGAATTCGCTTCGAGAATGAAAACCTGCCGTATACTCGTAAACACTCCTTCTTCGCAAGGCGGTATAGGCGACCTTTACAACTTCAAACTTCCCCCGTCGCTTACTCTCGGTTGCGGTTCCTGGGGCGGTAACAGCGTATCCGAAAACGTAGGCGTAAAACATCTTATAAATATTAAAACAGTAGCAGAAAGGAGAGAAAACATGTTGTGGTTCCGCGCACCCGAAAAGGTTTATATAAAGAAAGGTTGCTTACCCGTCGCTCTCGAAGAATTGAGAAGCGTTATGGGCAAAAAACGTGCGTTTATCGTAACGGACTCTTTCCTTTACAATAACGGTTACACCAAACCCATAGAAGATAAACTCGACGAAATGGGCATCGTTCACGAAACGTTCTTCGACGTTGCTCCCGATCCGACGCTCGCTTGCGCACAGGCAGGCGCGGAACTTATGCGTTCCTTTAAACCGGATACCATAATCGCGCTCGGCGGTGGTTCCGCAATGGACGCGGGCAAAATAATGTGGGTTATGTACGAACACCCCGAAGTAGACTTTATGGATATGGCTATGAGATTCATAGATATTCGTAAGAGAGTTTACACTTTCCCGAAAATGGGCGAAAAAGCGTATTTCATCGCAATACCCACTTCCGCGGGTACGGGTTCGGAAGTAACGCCTTTCGCGGTTATTACCGATCAGGACAGCGGAATAAAATATCCCCTTGCGGACTATCAGTTATTGCCGAATATGGCTATCATAGACACCGATTTCCATATGAGCGCGCCGAGAGGACTTACGGCGGCTTCCGGTATAGACGCGGTATCTCACGCTTTGGAAGCGTACGCTTCGGTTATGGCTACGGGTTATACGGACGGACTTGCAAAACAAGCGTTGCAGACTATATTTGAATATCTTCCCCGTGCTTACGACAACGGTCAGACGGACGTCGAAGCGCGTGAAAAAATGGCAAACGCGGCAACTATGGCAGGTATGGCGTTCGCAAACGCATTCCTCGGAGTATGCCACTCTATGGCGCATAAACTCGGCGCGTTCCACCACATTCCGCACGGCGTGGCAAACGCTTTGATGCTCGAAGAAGTTCTTCGTTTCAACGCTGCGGAAGCACCCGTAAAAATGGGTACCTTCTCTCAATACGACCACCCGCATACCCTTCACCGTTACGCGGAAGTCGCGGATTCTTTGGGACTCGGCGGAAAGAACGATTCCGAAAAACTCGAAAATCTTATCAAGGCGGTAAACGATCTTAAAGCGAGAGTAGGCATAAAGCCGACTATCAGAGATTACGTACCCGACGAAAAAGATTTCCTTGACAGACTCGACGCGATGACGGAACAGGCGTTCGACGATCAATGCACCGGCGCGAACCCGCGTTATCCGTTGATGAGCGAAATAAAGCAGATG
>CAKQSC010000074.1 GCA_934271725.1 uncultured Clostridia bacterium | reverse complement strand
GGTATTATTTCCGAAACTCTGCCCGAATTTTTAAGCGGAAAAACTTTTAAATCGCCCAAAGTATTTTTGGTTTTGCCGGACAGAACGGTCGGAACGGATATCATTACCGTGCCGGTTATCAAACACGCAAAAGCGGATTCCGCGATAGAAACCCGTATGAGCGATTTATACCCGTTCAGGAAAAATTACAAAATAAGCAAACGTCTTATTTCCTCAACGAAAAACATTGCGACTTACGAAACGGTTATGCTTGAAAAAGCGTTGCAAAGTTCCATATATAAAGCGTTCAGCGAGTATAAAATATATCCGAAAGTTACAACTTTTTCGGCTAATACAACGCTTAACGCCGTGCTTGCGTTAAGACCTAAAACAAGAAAGAGTTCTTTTATTTTTCTTGACGTAAAAGATACGTTTTCAAACCTTGTTGTCGCAATGAACGGGTGTCTCGTCGGGTTTAGCAAAATCAATTTCGGTCTGAACGCTTTAAAAGATTACGAAGTCGTTTCCGAATACGACCTCATAGACAACTCTTTGGCGGAGGTTGCCGTTATAAACGCGATTGAAAAGGCGAAAAATAAGCGAATGACGGTTATAGAGGACGACGACGAAAATCTCATTGACGAGCAGTCGATAAAGAGTGATGCCGTAACTGACGCGTCTTTGACGATCGAGGGTGAAAATGCGGTCGGCGCGGAACAAGAGATTACCGCTACCGAAACGCCCAAACAAAAAGCGTACGTTAAAAAGGTTAAAAAACTACCGCAATATTTGTTAAGACCTGTTCCGGAAACAAACGACGGATTCGTGACGGAAAATTTCAGGTTGTTTTTAAAGCGTCTGCTCTTAACGAAAATGCAGATAGAACATACCGAATATTTCACCGCTCCGGAGTTTGCTCTCGTCAATCTTCCCGAAAAATATTCGTTTGTGATAGACGAAACGAATAAAGAAGATAACGGACTCGACCTTAAATATTTCAATCCGGATAAAGACGGAAACGTAAATATCACGGATAATCTGGAATTGTACGGCGCGATTTATTCGTCCGTTTACAATAAAACGAACAATTTTTAAAAATGGAAAGAAAAAATCGCGTAAAAAGGGCCTTTACGCTAATGGAAATGTCTATCACGTTGGCGGTTACCCTTATATTGATGTCCTCCGTAATAACTCTTATCGCAATGACGACTAAAAGCACGGCGAGAAATACGGAAGACGCCGAATTTGCAAACGATATCGACAGCGCGCGTTCCTGGATATCTCTTTGGTACGACAGATATTTTTCTTACGATACGGGAAAAGATGTTTACGAACTGTCTCTAAATGAAAAATCGGAAGCGACGGACGGCGAGATTTACGAAAGAAACGTCGTTACCGCTACTTGCGTAAGCGATGCAACCAAATCTTTCCGTATAGTTTTCGATGCCGAAAATTGTATTTTGAACGTCTATCTTTACGATAACGTCAATTCGGTTGTGGTCGAGTTGAAAAAAATAAAAGACGTGCGTTTTTATCTTTATACGATTGACGGAAAAAATACCGTACTGCGTACCGAACTGTATTTTTCGGACGTGGCGGAAAGGGACGATAAGTCGCCCGTGGCGTTTACGCTGATACCTTATTCCGATGAAAAAGCGGTAATCGGCAAGGGGGTGTATTCCCGATGAAGAAAAATACGCGAAAAGGGTTTACGCTTATAGAAACGGCTATCGCAATGGCGTTGATGACGATTATCTTTTCAATGTCCATAACGGCTATTCTCGTCGTGAGCAAAACTCAGAAAAATAATTTTGAAACCAAATATTTCGCTTTGATTTCAAACGATTATCTCGAATGTTATAAAACGGGCGGAAAAGATAATTTTGAAACAAACGTAAACAATTTATTGAATATAGATTTATCTGTTTTCGCGTCGAAAACGGAAACCGAATATACGGTGTCTTACGATAAAGATTATTACGCCGTTTCTTATGATGCGGATTCTGTATATCATCTGATAATAACAATCGACGAAAACGGTTTTTATTTGCGGGTTATAAACAAATCGGGTAAAACCGCTTACGAAATGCCGTCTGCATATTTATCTCGTTTCGATATGGGAGGCGGGGTATGAAAAAGAAAAAAGGTTTCATTCTTTATTACACGATAGTTTCGATGTTATTGATCGTTTCTTTGATAACGTTTATGATGACGCTTGTCGTAGCAAGCGTAAAGAGTAATAAAAAACTGTTAAAATCGTTAGACGACAGATATCTGATGGATCAATATGCGGAATATTTTATCGCGGATAAAAATCACGTTTTTGAAGAAAACGACGATTACGACGTAATTACGGACGGAAACGTTCTGACGGTCAGATTAAAGGGCGCCGAAACGGTTAAACTGTACGTAGAACTTGACGAGTCGGGTAAGGTGGTAAGAAAACTTTACGGCGAATATAAAGCGGGGGAATAATGGAGAAATTTTATTTTTGGGTTTTCTTTACGCTTTCCGTTTTATTAGGCGCGTCCGTGGGGAGTTTTTTAAACGTGCTGATTTATCGCGTTCCGAGAGAAGAAAGTATCGTTAAAGGAGCGTCGCATTGCACCGTTTGCGGTCATAAAATCAGGTGGTACGACAATATTCCCATACTCTCGTATATAATACTCGGCGGTAAATGCAGGGATTGCAAATCCGAAATAAGCCCGAGATACGTAATAGTTGAATCTCTTAACACGGCGATATGGACGGGGTTTGCTCTTCTTTCAAAACGTACGGGCTACGTAAACGCAACGCTTAATATGTTTTTTTCAAGCGTGTGCATCGTTGTAGCGTTTACGGATTTCGAGCATGGTTTTATCCCCGACAGATATCATATAGCAATACTTATATTCGGCGCGTTGGCGACGCCTTTCGATACTTACGTATCGTGGAAATCGCACCTTATAGGAATGGCATTTTCTTTGGTGCTGTTCGGGTTGTTGTATCTCGGTGCGAGATTGATATTGAAAAGAGAGGGAATGGGGCTCGGCGACGTTAAGTTCGCAACCGTGTCGGGGCTTGTTCTCGGTGTAAAGGCGTGTTTTTTCGGTATACTCGTTGCGGGTGTCTCCGCGTCGATTATTCTTCCCGTACTGATATATAAACGAAAAAAAGACAGAAAAACGGAGTTTCCGTTCGGACCGTTTTTGTCTGTCGGATATATAATATCGGCATTTGTCGGAGAGTTGGCTGTAAGTGCGTATTTGGGATTGTTTTTATAAGGAGAAATAAATTGCGAAAATATAAATATACGGCGGTGAATATAGAAAACAAAAAGTTCACGGGAACGTTTGTCGCCGAAGACGAGGACAATTTAAGACAGCAACTTGCCCGTCAGAACTTATACCTTGTGAAATGCAAGGTGATGAAAGACGTTTCTCCTAACGCGTTCTTTTCCTTGACGGGAAAGGTTACCATGCCCGAACTTACTACCTTGTGCAGACAGTTTTCCATAATGCTTAACTCGGGCGTGTCGATTCTTGAAAGTCTTGCGCAATTAAGGGAACAACCGTATTCGGCATATTTGAAGAAATTGCTGTTTATGATATACGACGACGTTAAAGTGGGTATGCTACTGAGTAAAGCGATGGAAAAACATAAAAAGGTTTTCCCCGACTTTTTCAGAAGTATGATATACGTCGGCGAAATATCGGGCTCTCTCGACGAAGTTCTTACGAGTCTTGCGGATTATTACGAAAACGAGTCCGCTTTAAGAAGAAAAATCAAAGGCGCGCTTACTTATCCCATAGTTATGGCTGTAATGCTTGTCGCGATTGTTCTTTTGATGCTTCTTTTCATAGTTCCGCAGTTTGAAAGCACGCTTGCTTCTTTGAATATGCAAAACGTCAACCCGATAACGACGGTCGTGTTTGCCATGAGCAGGGGTATACGAAAAAACGGTTTGAATATTCTTTACGGTATAGTAATAGTTTTTGCATTGTTGTTTTTGCTTGCGAAAACCAAAAAGGGCAAAATGTTTTTGGCGAAAACGGCTTATAAATTACCGCTTATCAAAAACATACAGATAAACCTTGTGGCAAGCAAGTTTACGCAGTCTATGGCGTTGCTCCTTGCAAGCGGAATGAATCTTGCGGACAGCCTCGAAGTCGTTCAGAATCTGTTGGGTAACAAATACGCGATAGTGAAGTTTTCGGAGGTAATAGAGGACGTCAGACAAGGCTCTACTTTGACTTTCGCAATGGAAAAATCAAAACTGTTTCCGCAAATGCTTATTCAGTTGTTGTCTACGGGTGAAAAATCGGGCAGTATCGACGAAGTTCTTAAACGCTCTATGAAGTTTTTCGACACGCAGGTAGAAACCGCCCTTTTACGCGCGACGAGCATTTTACAACCGACCATGCTCTGTTTGCTGGGCGGTGTAATCGCTTTGATGTTTATTGCCGTTTATTCGCCGATGATTGCCATTATGCAATCCGATTTCACAAATCAATCGGGCACGATTATCATAGAAAAACTCACCATGATGTGATACGGGAGAAAAAACTTTGAATATCAACGAAGAAATATTAAAATATTACGTATATAAAAAAATTATAAAGAAGAAACAACTTGCATCCGCGCTTGAAGATTGCAATCGTTTGAATATGACGGTTGAAAAATATATTCAGGTCAAAAACTACGCCACGGAAACGCAGGCATTACCCGCTTTGGCAGAGTTCTACAACATGGCAAGCGCGGAAATAGATATGTTCGACATAGACGAAACTTTGGCGGACAGATTTAATCTTGCGTTTCTTAAAAAAATTAAAGCGGTACCTTTGTTTGAAAACGAAAACGGCGTTATGTTTATCGCGGTGGGCAAACCTCTCGATTTTAACGCAATGTCGATGGTTTCGATATTTTACACTGGTCAAATAGAATATATTTTGGTTCCGCCGACGCAAATAGACGTTCTTCTCGATTCGATTACGGCTGTAAGATCTACTACAAGCGCGCTTAAAACGTTGCAAACGGAAAGCGACAAGCAACTTTTAAGAGACGCGAAAGATACGAGCGCTAATTCAATCGAATCTATCGACGACGTTATAAACGCTCCCGCGGTAAGGTTGGTCGATTCCATAATAAAGGAAGCGATTCCATTTAAGGCGAGCGATATTCACATAGAACCGTTTGAGAAAATAGTAAAAGTAAGGTATCGTATCGACGGAGATTTGCAGGAGAGGGCGGATTTTCCCATAGAGTCTTACCCCGCGATATGCGCAAGACTTAAAATACTTTCCGGACTTAATATCGCCGAAAGAAGAGTTCCGCAAGACGGCAGAATCAACCTTACGATAAACGGTACCGAATACGATTTCCGTGTTTCTACTCTTCCCACGGTTCACGGCGAAAAGTTCGTTATAAGAATACTCGATAAAACCGCATTCAGGTTTACAC
>CAKQSC010000073.1 GCA_934271725.1 uncultured Clostridia bacterium | reverse complement strand
AAAACGGCCCCGTTAAAAGGATTTTTTACTTTTCCCGTATCGACTTGTTGATTTTTTATTTACGCTTTGATATAATGTTTAAAAGCATCGAAAGGAGAACAATGATTATGAAAAAAAGATTATTAAACGTTATGATATGTTCGGTATTGTTTATGTTTTTATGTTTCGGCTTAGTCGCATGCGGTGGAAACGGCGGAGGAAGCGATAATCCCCCCGAACCCTCGCACGATTCTACCAAATGGTTTACGGAAGAAGAACTTCTCTCCGTAGGGCTTTCGGGACTCCCCGCGCCCACGGGACTTACGGGCGAAATGTCGACGAGCGATTTTTGGTATAACGACGGGTATTCTTTCCGTCAACCCTGCCCGAGCACGGAAGTTATGTCGGCAAACGCCCAGACTTATTTAGATTATTTAAAAACACACTATAACGGTTATTTCGGTAAAACTTCAATCGAAAAAATAAGCGGCGACGTAGACGAAACATGGTACTTCATAACACAAAAAGACAACTTGTCCGATTATTTCGACGACAACCCGAGCGACCTTTACAAGTTTTATTACGTAAAAGACACAACCCTCGACAGCGAAGGTTATTTTGTGCAGGACGGCGTATGGTCGTTGGAAATCAGATACGAAACCAACGGCGACGAAGGTTATTGCCTTAAACTCTTTATACAAAAAGAAAACACCAACCATTACGGCAATTTCACCTTCCACTATAAAATGAAATAATATGCCTTTAAAGTGAATTATCAAACTAAGCGCAACCCTTAGCAAGAAAAAAGTTAAATAAATCTACCGGGTTTTTGCTATGATTAGTCGGAAGATCGGTAAACGCCTGCACGAACTTGAAGCACAACTCGAAGAAACAGATAAAAATTTACTGATAGAAAAAAGTAAAATCATATACACTTTCTCAAAAGCCGAAATTAAAGAATATTATATGCGTGCGTTAAAACTCGAACCGCTTATGCTTATAAATTACCTTATAGATAAAATATTGCTTTACTACGACAGAGTAGAAATTAAATACAAAACACCTCTTACGATAGATCCCGATGATTCAATACCTGCCGAAGGGTTTAATATTCGATTTTGTAGGGTACTTAAAACTTGAATATGCCGCCGAAAAAGTTATATAAACAAAATAAATCCGAACCACTCGCGCGTAACGACTACGCCATTAAGGTTCGGATTATTTTGTCTTGGTGGAGTAGAAGAGAGTTGAACTCTTGTCTTGAACGGTTGCCCCGCGCTTTCTACATACTTATTTCGTTTTAAACCTCTCTCCGTATGCCTGAACGAACAAACGCATACGGGCGTATGCCACTTTATCTCGATACGGCTTCGTAGCATAACCGTATCCATCCGCCTTTAATGACGCCTTTACGTACCCGACGGAAAAACTACGCAAAAACGTACGCTTTAATTAAGCAGCGTAAGCAAATCTTTGATTAGAATCTGCATTTAAATTTAATTTGCTCGTTTTTACGAAGACGCGCCCCTTCGGTATGCTTACGTCGGTATCCCCGCCCAATCAAATCCGGTGCTACCCCGTGTTTTATTTTATCGGCGAAAACAATTTTTTAACCGTTTATACGCCGTAACTTTTAATTTCCCTTTCCGCTTTCCTCCTTACGTCCTTTTCCATTAAACTGCGTTTTTTGTCATAAGTGTGTTTGCCGAGGCAAAGCCCGAGTTCCATTTTAACGAGACTGCCCTGAAAAAACAGTCTCAACGGAACGAGCGTATACCCTTTCTGACTGACTTTGCCCACGATTTTGTTTATTTCTTCTTTTCTTAATAAAAGTTTTCTGTCTCTCTTGCTGTCCCTCGTGTTATACGCGCCCGACTTATCGTAAGTGGCGATATGCATCTGCTTGACGAATATTTCGCCACCGACTATCATACAGAAACTGTCTTTAAGATTGACGGAACCCGCCCTTATCGACTTTACCTCCGCGCCTTCGAGTACTATTCCCGCGGTGTAAGAATCTTCCACAAAATATTCGTGCCGAGCCTGTCTGTTGACAGTTATGTCTTTTACCTTTACGTTTTCCGTCATAGTTACATTATATACCTTTTTTCCTCTTTTTGCAACTCTCTTCCGCGTCAAGCATGATAAACTCCGCTTTTTTGGAAGATAAATCCACCGCGACGACGCCTATAACCACGCGTCTGCCGAGTTTAAACTCCAAATAATTGTTTTTAAGAACCATTCGCTTTTCGTCGAAAACGTAATTTCCGTAAGGCAGGTTTTCTATTCTCACCAACCCCTCGCAAGTGTTTTCGAGTTCCACAAACACCCCGAAATCCGTAACACCGCTTATAATTCCGTCGAATTCGCGGTGAATCCTGTCTTTGAGATAAAGCATTTTATAATACTCGTCCGCCTGTCTTTCGGCAAGTTCGCTTTTGATTTCGTTTTCACTGCACTGTTTTGCTATACCGGCGACCGAATTGCCGTAAATATCCCATATTCCGTCCCCGTTGCCGTGCAAAACGTCCTTTATTATTCTATGCACGGTCAAGTCAGCGTAACGCCTTATGGGCGACGTGAAATGGCAGTAATGCTCGCTTGACAAGCCGAAATGCCCCATATCTTTTTCGCTGTACACCGCCTTTTGCATAGAACGCAAAACCACCCTCGAAACAAGCCCGTAAAGTTCCGTATTCTCATACTTCTTCAATACGTTTGAATAGTCTTTCGAGTGAACGGTATCTTCTTTCCATTTTACGTTATACCCGAGTTCCGCCAAAAAAGTACGCAATTTTTCCGTTTTTTCCGCACTCGGTTTATCGTGCGTTCTGTACACGAAAGGAGCATCGAGAAAATACGCGTATTCCGCGACGCACTCGTTGGCGCAAATCATAAACTCTTCTATCATCTCGTGAGCGAAATTGCGTACGAACGGTTTTACTTCGACTTTGCCTCCGACGACTTCTATTTCAGCGTCTTTCGTATCGAGATTAACGCTTCCCCTAAGTTCTCTTTTGCGTTTTAAAATCTTGTAAAGAGAGAAAGCGTCTTTAAGCATAGGCGTGATTTCGGCATAATCTTCGCAAAGTTTTTCGTCGCCCGACAAAATGCCGTAAACTTTCGTATAAGTCATTCTCGCCTTGCTTTTTATAACGCCCTCTACTATGTCTTTATCAACGACTTCGCCATTGCCGTTTATCGTCATAACGCAACTTAAAGTCAGGCGTTCTACCCCTTGTTTCAGCGAACAGATGTCGTCGCAAAGCGTAGGCGGGAGCATAGGCACCACGTATTCGGGCAAATAGGTGCTGTTACCGCGTTTAAACGCTTCTTTGTCGAGTTCGCCGAAACGCCTTACGTACTCCGAAACGTCCGCTATATGAACGCAAAGTTTATAGTTGCCGTCGTTCAGCGCCGTAACGGTAACGGCGTCGTCGAAATCTCTCGCGCTTTCGCCGTCTATCGTAACTACGACGTCGCCCGTAAAATCCGTTCTTCCCTGTTTCTGTTTTTTGCTTACGGGCTTACCGACACTGTCCGCTTCGCTTACGGCGCGTTTGCTAAACTCCGTTTCTATGCCGTTTGCGATAAGTATACATTTCGTTTCGGTAAACCTGTCGTTGCCTTTGCCGATAACTTTCGTTACAACCCCCTCGGGGTTCTTTTTGTCTTTTAAATAACGGGTTATCTTTACTATGACTTTATCGCCTTTCTTTGCGTTTTTCGTATTACCGTTTTCCGCAAAAACGTCGCAAAAATAATTCTTGTCGTCGGGAACGACGAATCCGCCCGAACGAAAAGGCTGAAAAGTCCCTACGAGTTCTTTTACACCGCGTTCGACTATTTTTGCAACGGAAACCTCTATTCTGTCCCCGCCTTTGTCGTTCGTTACTTTCGCAACGACCTTATCGCCGTGCATCGCGCCGTGCAAACCCGTTTTCGGAATAAAACAATCGGGAAGGCTAACGTCGTCGCAAATGAGAAACGCGTAACCTTTCGGGTTGCCTTTAACGGTACCTTTTATTAAGTTGTTTCCTTTAAATCCTGCCATAGAAAAAAACAGGCGACGGTTTATTTTGCCGTCGCCGAAGAAATTATTTTGAAACGTTGCCGAGCCATACCGTAAACACGAAGTAAGCAATTGCTATCACTGCCATTATAATAAGGCATGCGGTGGTCGCTTTCTTCAATTTACTTTCAATGCTCTTACCTTTGTTCTTGCCGTAAAACGTATCCGTCGTTCCGCCGAGCGCGCCGAGTCCGTTGGACTGACCTTGCTGAATGAGAACGACTACGATTACGAATATAGCGCAGACCGCCATTATCGCAAGCAACACGTAACTTATAATTTTCGTAGCGTCGTACGGTATGATTTTTCCCGCCAAAATGTCCGTTATACTCATGGTTTTTCTCCTAAAATACTATTGCAAACGTTATTATACCATAATATTTGCGATATTACAAGCGTTTTGCGAATATTTTTTCACTCATTTATAAGCGTTTTGCCCGTCATCTCCGCCGGAACGGGTATATCCATCACGTCGAGAAGCGTCGGCGCGACGTCCGCAAGGATTCCTCCGCTACGAAGCGTTTTGCCTATAAGCCTGTCGCAAGCGACTATAAACGGAACGGGATTCGTCGTGTGCGCAGTAAACGGCGAGCCGTCTTCGTTCGTCATCTTCTCCGCATTGCCGTGATCCGCCGTTATAAGGGCGCAACCGCCCATAGAAAGCACTTTATCGACAACCTTGCCCAAACACTCGTCAACCGTTTTAACCGCCTTTACAGCCGCGTCGAACACTCCCGTGTGTCCTACCATATCGCAGTTTGCAAAGTTGAGAATGACTACGTCGTATTTATCGGTATCGAGTTCCTTGAGAAGTCTGTCCGTTACTTCGTACGCGCTCATTTCGGGTTTAAGGTCGTAAGTCGCCACTTTGGGGGAAGCAATCAACGCTCTGTCTTCGTTTTCGTTGGGCGCTTCCACACCGCCGTTAAAGAAGAACGTTACGTGAGCATATTTTTCCGTTTCCGCTATTCTCAACTGTTTCAAGCCCTGTTTCGCGAGATATTCGCCGAGCGTGTTGTTGAGAGTTTGCGGTTTGAACGCCACCTTAACGTTTGTGAAAGTCGCGTCATACTGCGTAAAGCATACGTAAACGGGATCTATAAAACCGGATTTTCTTTCGAAACCGTCAAAGTCTTTTTCGGACATCGCTCTCGTTATCTGTCTTGCTCTGTCGGGGCGGAAATTGAAGAAAATTATCGAATCGCCCTTTTCTATCGTAGCGACGGGTTTTCCGTTTTCCGTAACCGAAGCGGGCAAAATAAACTCGTCCGTTACTCCATTTTTATATGAGTCGAGAACGTAGTCTACGGGATTTTCCGTTTTCTCGCCGTCGGCAAGCGTCATTGCGTCGTAAGCCTTTTGCACCCTTTCCCAACGG
>CAKQSC010000072.1 GCA_934271725.1 uncultured Clostridia bacterium | reverse complement strand
CGGTTATCTCTGTCCATAGCGTAATATCTGCCCGATACGGAAGCGATTTTGCCTACGCCGATTTTTTGCATTTCCGATTGCAACGCTTTTATAAACTCGACTCCCGAAGTGGGCGAAACGTCTCTGCCGTCCATAAAGCAATGAACGAAAACGTCTTTAACTCCTTTATCTTTCGCCATTTTCAAAAGCGCGTAGAGGTGAGTTATGTGGCTGTGAACACCGCCGTCCGACAACAAGCCGTACAAATGAAGTTTTTTGCCGTTGTTCTTTGCGGAATCCATTGCGTAATTAAGTTCGGCGTTTTCAAAAAACTCGCCGTCCTTTATGTGCTTTGTTATAAGAGTAAGTTCCTGATAAACTATTCTTCCCGCTCCCATATTGAGATGTCCTACTTCGCTGTTTCCCATTTGTCCGTCGGGAAGACCTACGTCCTCTCCGCTCGCGCCGAGATAGGTATGAGGGTATTTGTTAAAATATCTGTCGACGTTGGGCGTACCCGCCGAAAGAACGGCGTTGCCGTATTTATTTTCGGTTTTGCCGAAACCGTCCATTATTATTATGCAATTCGGTCTGTTTTTCATATCTTTTTCCTCTTTAAAAGAATATTGCAGGGAAGATGAGATTCCCTGCAAAGTCTATTATCAATAATTAACTACCTTTGCGAAATCTTCCGCCTTTAAGGACGCACCGCCGATAAGACCGCCGTCTATTTCGGGCATTGCCATAAGTTCGCTTGCGTTGCTCGGTTTCATACTTCCGCCGTATTGAATACGAACGCCGGAAGCAACCTTTTTACCGAAGTTATCCGCAATCGTCTTTCTTATAAAGGCAATCGTTTCGTTGGCTTGTTCGGAAGTAGCCGTTCTGCCCGTACCGATAGCCCAGACGGGTTCGTACGCTATAACCACTTTGGATACGTCTTCTACGCCGTCAAGTCCTTTAAGCACCTGATTGGTAAGAACGTATTCGGTAAGATTTCCCTCTCTTTCGTCAAGAGTTTCGCCTACGCACATAATGGGCTTTAAGCCTTTTGCGAGAGCCGTTTTCAATCTCTTATTTACCGTTTCGTCCGTTTCGCCGAAATATTGTCTTCTTTCGCTGTGTCCTATAATGACGTATTCCACGCCGAGTTCGAGAAGCATATCCGCCGAAATCTCGCCCGTATACGCACCTTTGTCGGCAAAGTGTACGTTCTCCGCGCCGAGTTTGATATCAGATCCTTTAATCGCTTCGCCGACGGCATGAAGAGCGGTAAAGGGTACGCATACGACAACGTCGCATTTGGCGTCTTTTACAAGCGGTTTAAGTTCGTTTACGAGTTTCACACCCTCCGCACAGGTGTTGTTCATTTTCCAGTTACCTGCAATAATAGGTTTTCTCATTTTATTACTCCTTGTCGTTAAGACATTCTATGCCGGGAAGTTTCTTACCTTCAAACAATTCGAGAGAGGCACCGCCACCCGTGGAAATATGCGTCATCTTGTCCGCATAGCCGAGTTGCGCAACCGCCGCCGCGCTGTCGCCTCCGCCGATGATCGTGGTCGCGCCCGTCGCTTCGCTCATTGCTTTCGCAACCGCGTTGGTGCCTTCCGCAAGCGTCGGGTTCTCGAATATACCCATAGGTCCGTTCCATATAACCGTCTTTGCCGTCTTTATAACGTCCGCGTAAAGTTTGCATGTTGCGGGACCTATGTCCGCGCCTTCTTTATCGGCGGGGATATGAGCGACGTCCACGACTTCCGTCTTTACGGGCGCGTCTATGGGGTTGGGGAATTCGTCTATCGTTACGCAGTCTACGGGAAGATATATCTTCTTGCCCTCTTTTTCCGCTTTCGCCATCATATCTTTGCAGTAATCCACTTTCTCTTCGTCGAGAATGGATTTACCCACTTCGTAACCTTTTGCTTTAAGGAAAGTATAAGCCATTCCTCCGCCGATTATAAGCGAATCGCATTTTTCGATCAGGTTGTTTATAACGTTGAGTTTGTCCGCAACCTTTGCTCCGCCGAGAATGGCAACGAAAGGATGAACGGGATTTTCAAGCGCGTTTGCCATTACTTTAAGTTCCTTTTCGATAAGGAATCCGCATACAGCCGTTTTAACGAGACCGTATTCTACGATCGCCGCAGTGGAAGCGTGCGAGCGGTGAGCCGTTCCGAACGCGTCGTTCACGTAAACGTCGGCAAACTTTGCGAGTTTTTTGCAGAACTCCAAATCTCTGCCCTCTTCGCCCGCGTCGAAGCGGAGGTTTTCGAGAAGAACTACGTCGCCGTCTTTCATAGCGTTTACTTTCGCCACGGCGTCTTCGCCGACTATATCGTTTGCAAACGTAACTTTTCCGCCGAGAAGTTCGTTAAGACGAACGGCTACCGGCTTCAAAGAATATTTTTCTCTGTCTTTAAGTGCTTTTTTGAGATATTCCGCTTTTGCCGACTCTCTTTCGTTTTCGGGAAGAGCGTCTATCGCTTTCTTTTCTTTCTTGTTCAAAGAAAAACCTTCCGTGAACACGTTATGCGGTTTTCCCATATGAGAACAAAGAATTACTTTCGCGCCCTTGTCCATAAGATATTTTATGGTGGGAAGCGCGCCCTTAATTCTGTTTTCGTCCGTTATAACGCCGTCTTTCATAGGTACGTTGAAATCAACTCTTACCAAACATTTTTTGCCTGTTACGACTACGTCTTCAATCGATTTTTTATTCATAGGACAATACCTCCAAATTACATATTTATTTTAAACTTTTCGTTAAATAATGTCAAACGTTTACTTCAACTTTTTAATGCCGAACGCAACGTTCGTCATGTGGTCGCCTATACGCTCCATATTAGAAGCGGCTTGCAGGAATATGGAACCGACTTCCGGCGAACATTCGCCGTCTTTAAGTCTTTGAATATGACTGTTTTCCATCTGCATTGTTACGTCGTCTATTTTTTCTTCCACTTCGTCAACGGCGGAAAGCAAGTCGTAATCGATGTCCGTAAACGCTTTCATAGACTTTTCAAACAAGTCGTCGAGTAAAGTTTTGCAGGTCGTTATCTCTTCCGTCGCGCTTTTGCTGAACTTCAACTCCAACTCTCTCATTCTGTCGCTGTATTCCATAATGTTTTCCGCATAGTCGCCCACGCGTTCGAGATCCGTTATTACGTGAAAGTAAGTAGAAATAGCCATATCGTCGCGTTTGCTTAACTCGCACGACATAAGTTTCGTCAAAAACTTTGCTATCTCTTTGTTTTTGAGATTGATTAAAACTTCCGTTTCTTTCATATCTTCTTCGCCCGAATAATCGCCCGAAAGAAGTTGGTCGAGAGATTTGTCGAGATTGCTTCTTGCGAGATCCGCCATTTCGATTATTTCTTTTTTAACCTGCGAAACGGCTATGACGGGCGTTTCGAGAAGTCTGTCGTCGATATACGTTCTGACTTTCTGCTCGCTTTTGGATTCCGGTATTATTTTGGTAGCGAGTTTGACTATAAGATTAAGGAAAGGAAGAAGCAACACCGTCGTAAGTATATTGAAAATCGTGTGGAAGTTTGCAATCTGTCTTGACGTTCCTCCGCCGAGATGAGCGAGGATACCCGCGATTTCGTTGCCCCAAATCCATATAGGCGCAATAAACAGCACCGCGCCGAACACGTTGAACAAGAGGTGAATGACAGCCGTTCTTTTTGCGTTGGTGCTTGTACCCATACTCGAAACGAGCGCGGTTACGCACGTACCTATGTTGGAGCCTAAAATTATAAACATAGCCGTTTTCATGCTTATCGCGCTACCGAGAGCGATAAGTATACCCGTTATCGCCGCCGAACTGTGTACGAGCGCGGTAAGAACTATGCCTATAAGCATTAACAGAAGAGGAAACATATTTCCGTTGAACAAGGTACGGAAGAAAGGATACAATTCCCTTTCCGCCTCCCCCGGGTTTTTGTAAATAAGATAGGGAACGCTTACGCTTACGACTTGAAGAGCAATGAATATCAATCCTATTCCCATTAAAATAAATCCCGTTTTGTTGAGTTTGTCGTTCTTGAAAATCATTATAAACACCAAACCCACAAGAGCGATAAGAGCGAATACGGACGACACGTTAAACGCGCCGACACCGCTTAAAGACATTATCTGCGCCGTAATAGTCGTTCCTATGTTCGCGCCCATAATGACGGCGCACGCCTGATTAAGCGTCATAAGACCGATGTTTACGAAACCGACTAGCATTACGGTAGTTGCCGTACTGCTGTTTATGATGGCGGTTACTACCGCGCCGACGCCGACTCCGGCAAATCTGTTCGTCGTCATTTTGCCGAGCAACTTTTTCATATTGTTACCCGCAACCTTTTCGAGGTTGGAACTCATTACGCGCATGCCGAACATCATTACCGCTACTCCGCCTAAAAGGTAGAACACGTTTTCTATTATACCGTTGCCCATAAATCCTCTTCGTTAGTTTGTTACAGCCGAACTATCAGCAGTACCATTTTATTGTACATTTTGTCAAGATTTTAGTCAAGCGTTTGAAAACGGAAAAACTTTATTGCTTTTGACAATTTTGTTGTTTATACCGAGAAACGCAAAACAAGCCTTAAAAAACCGCGCTTCTTTTTTTGCAGGTCATAACCACGTAACTGCGGTTTACGGGTATTTCGCACCTGCCGTAAGGGGAACTTCCCGAACGGATTATCTCCCCGTTTGCGTCCGACACGCTGTAAAAACCGCCCGAGCATATAGCCGAACTCAAACCGCCGTAAACACTGCCCGCGCGTAGCATAACTTCGGGCAAATGGTTTTTAACTTTTTTTATAACGCAGAAAACCGCGTCGACTTCTTCACACGACGTTTTTTTGAAAAGCGACATATCGTAAACGTCTTTGTCGACTATTATCCCTATTTTTCCTTTCGACGTATTATATACGTTTGAACCGACACCGCAACGGAACTCGCACTCTTCGGGTTCGCTTAAACAGTCACTCACGCCCAACAGCCTGCCACGGTCGGCAACCGCGACGCTTCGGCGGAACACTCCGAAAGTGTCCGTATCGCAACCGCTTATCGCCACGCACCCGAGTTCTTTCGAGAGCCTTGCGAGATCCGCAAGTTTGCCGTCTTTGCCGTCGAGTTCCTTTTTGTAACTCACCACGCCCATTCCGTTAAAGCCGAAAATAACGGCGTCGGAAGAAAAATCTTCTTTACTGCCGTTACTCATAAAATCGGTTATTCCGCCCTTCGTTACGAAAGTAACTTTCATACGCCACCCCCGAACAAGTATATGTTATTCGCATTTGTTTTGTTAAAAATCTATCTCGCTTATTATTTCGTTTATTTCGGCAAGCGAACACGCCGTCATAAGCCTTATTTTTTGTTCTTTGCAGGGAATACGTTTAAGGTAATACGCGAAAAACTTTCTGAAATTCGTACAAGCCTATATTTCGCCGAAAGCGGTCGACAAA
>CAKQSC010000071.1 GCA_934271725.1 uncultured Clostridia bacterium | reverse complement strand
ACTCAATGAGTAACAATTGTTATTTATGAACTTAGATTTTATTTTGCTTGTTGTAGTACTCCGATAAAAAAATATGCGAACTTTATTTCGGTGCTTACATTTTATTTATTTCTCTATAAGTTCAGGACATTGCCATGGCGTGACAATAACAAAAAGACGAACAGCGATTGTTCGTCTTTTTTAACGATTATTTAATTAGCATTGCTCCTTTTACGTTATTCATTTTTTAATCCCTTATATATATTATATGGCAGGACTTTGTCCGTCAAAGGAAGCCTGTCAAAGACGACCGAACCCCGAAGTGGGGTTCTCACGACTAACTTTCCTATAACAAAAAAACGAACAACAGGTGTTCGTCTTTTCGGGCGTTGGCGGAAAGTTAGGGATTCGAACCCCAGATACCTCTCGGTATGCCGGTTTTCAAGACCGGTGCCTTCAACCGCTCGGCCAACTTTCCAACATAAATTAAGGCGTAATCACTTACGCCTTTTTAACTTACTTATTTTCTTTTGCTTTTGCAACGAGTTTCGCAATTCCGCTTTTCTTGTTCGCCGCGGTATTCTTTTTGAGAATGCCTTTCAAATAAGCAGAGTCGATGACGCCGTACGCTACGGGAAGGGCTTTTTCCGCGCCTTCGATATCGCCTGCGTTAACCAACGCGACAACATTCTTTATAGCGGTCTTTACCTGCGTCTTAATCATCTTATTTTCTTCTTGCTTTTTGTTTTCAACGAGAACTCTCTTCTTTGCTGATTTAATATTTGGCACGGTAATATACTCCTTTTGTTTTAGTTACCCGATTATTTTAGCACAAATCGAATATATTTACAACTGATTTAGGTGTTTTTGTAAAAAAAATTTCATATATTATTCTATCAGTTATGATAAGCGAGGTAAAAAATGTTCACTGTCGGCGTTTACGATTCAGGAATAGGGGGATTATGTCTTTTAAAAACTTTATCAAAAGCATATCCTTACGTCAATTTCATATATATGGGCGATAATTCCAACGCGCCATACGGCAACAAAGAAGCAAGCGATATTTTCCGTTTGGCATATACTTCACTCGATACTCTTTGCGAATATAATCCAAACATTATTATAATAGCGTGCAATACCGTTTCTACCGTGTGCGGGGAAAGTTTGAAAAACCGATATTCTGCCGAGTTTATGTTCGTTAAACCGCCCGAAAGCATAAAAGGGGAAAAGGTTCTTGTCGCGGGAACGCCCGATACTATAAAGAATCTTACCGATTTTAAAAGGCAACCCGACAAATATACTTTATATTCCGTGCCCGCTCTTGCCGGCGATATAGAACGAAACGTATTAAATCTGAAAAAATTAGACGTTGCTTTGTATTTCAAAAATCTTTCTTTCGACTACGACAGAGTTTATCTCGCATGCACGCATTATCCGTTTGTAAGGAGAGAAATAAAAAAGCGTTTCCCGAATTCTGTTATAGACGACGGTTTAGCGGAGATTAAAACCATTTTCAAAAAACGGATATCCGAACTGAATCCCGATAAAAATTATAACGGAACGGTTGTTTTTATCGGAAAGGACGCCGATAAAAATAAATCGGTCTTTAAAAAGGTCTTAAAGGTCAAATAAACAAATGTTTGCAAAATAATCAGGTTTTTTCTATAAAAAATGGTTAAAAAAATTATAAAAGTGGGCAAAAAGGGTTGACAGTGGTTAAAATTAGTGTTATCTTATATGTATCAAACCAAGTTAAGGGGTAATCTACCGTGTTCGATCGTGTTTACAGGCATCAGTTGGATGCTAAAAACAGAATGAGAATACCTGCCAAGTTCAGAGAAGAACTCGGTACGGACTACACGGTTACGCTCGGAAGCGGTGGTTGCTTGTTCGTTTTTACTGCTAGCGAAATGAGTAAACTCAAAAAGAGTTTTGAAAAGATTTCGCCTTTCGACACGCAAAAGCAAAAATCCGTAAGAAAGTTTTTGGCGTATGCATGGGATGCGGAAGAAGATAATCAAGGCAGAATACTCATTCCGCAAGATTTAAGAACGGCGGCAAAAATCGACAAAGACATAGTCATACTTAAAAATATGCATTGTTACGAGATATGGGCTGCCGACGTATGGCAGAAATATATCGACGACGTCGATTTTGAAACGGCTGCGCAAGACCTTATGCAGGTAACCGAAAATGAGTGAGTTGAAACATTATCCCGTAATGCTTAAAGAGTGTATCGAGGGGCTTAACCTTAAAACGGACGGCATATATTTTGACGGAACGTTGGGAGGTGCCGGACATTCTTACGAGATATTGAAAAACAGTTCCCCCGACGGTAGGCTTATCGCGACGGATTTAGACGGACAGGCGATTGAAAGAGCGAAAATAAGATTATCGGAGTTTGACGGCAGATATACATTAGTCAACGATAATTACAAAAACTTTAAAAATATTATAAACGGACTCGGAGTTGACAATGTTGACGGAATACTTTTGGATTTTGGCGTCTCTAGTTTCCAATTGGATGACTCTTCGCGTGGATTTTCTTATATTGCGAGAGAAAGCAAACTCGATATGCGTATGGATCAGAGCCAAAGTTTTTCGGCAAAGGACGTCGTCAACGAGTATTCGGAGAGTGAGTTAGCAAGGATTATCTTTGAATACGGAGAAGATAAGTTTGCTAGAAGAATTGCCGAAAATATAATTAAATACAGAAATAAGAAAAAAATAGAAACTTGCGGTGAACTTGACGATATTATAGAGGCAAGCATTCCCAAAAAGTTTCAAACCGACGGACATCGAAAAGAACTTTTCAGGCAATACGCATGGAAGTGAACGGCGAACTCGAAGGACTGAAAAACGCGGTGTTTGAAATGACAAGATCGCTTAAAAAGGGCGGAAGAATAGTTATACTGACTTTCCATTCGCTTGAAGACAGAATCGTAAAACAAGCGTTTAACGAAATGGCTTCCGACTGTATATGCGATAAAAGTTTGCCCGTATGCGTTTGCGGGCATAAAAGAGAAATAAACGTACTTACAAAACACCCGATAACGGCAAGCGAAAAAGAATTATCGGAAAACAGCAGATCAAAATCCGCAAAATTACGAATAGCGGAAAAATTATAAGAATAAAATATGGGGAGCGATAAACATGATTACGACGAGAAGAGAAGTAAGCGATAAATCAAACACTTACGTTACCGAACAAGACAGAAACATTGCTGTAAACAGCACTTTTGCCGAAAGAACTATGTCCGGCGAAACAATTTCCGACGCGGAACGTACAAGAAAAAATCTCGAATATATCATGAATTACGACAGATATATCGCTACCGAGCGTGAGGAAGCGGTTGCCCGCGTTGCGGACGCCGAAACCGACGTTGTTAAGGACGAAGTAATTGCGCCCGAAAAAGAAGAGGCGGAAGTAAAACTCGAAGATATAGAACCTAGTTCCACGACGATGCAGTTTTTAAACGAAAGCACCACGGAATTGATGGGCGATATTAAAAAAGAAAAGAAAGAAGCCTTTCATCTTACGAGAAAAGCGAAGGTTATGATTGCGTTGTATGCGTTTGCCGTAACCGTGATTATGGCTTTAATCGTTCTGAATACGACCGTTTTGGGTAATTTAAGCGGTATGATTAAGCATAAGACGAGCGAGTATCAGTCCTTGAAAACGTCTTACGAACAAGTTATGGACGAACTCGAAAACGTATCCGACGAAGAAACGATTGCCGAAAAAGCAACCGAATTCGGCATGATCAAATGATTTCGGAGATATATATTTGAACAATTTTTCAATAACGTTGTTACGAAAGAGATTATTCGCATTGTCGTGCGTGATAATCTCTTTATTTTTTGTCATAATCATAAGACTTTTTTACGTTACGGTAATATGGGGCGAAGAACTCCAAATAAAGGCGACGGATCAGTGGACGCGAGAATTGCCCGTAATAGCCTCGCGAGGGCTTATTATTGACAGAAACGGTGTCGTTCTTGCCGATAACGACGACACGTATATGGTGTTTGCGCGCCCTAATTTAATAAAGCAAAAAGAGAAAGTCGCCAAAACGTTAAGCGAAGTGTTGGACAAAGATTACGACGGAGTGTATGAGAAACTACAAAAAAGAGTTTCGGAAGTTACGCTTGCAAGGCAAGTCGAAAAAAGCGTAATAGACAGACTTCTGGAAGAAAACCCGGACGGCGTATATTATTCGAGAGACAACAAAAGGATATATCCGTACGGCGATTTTTTAAGTCAGATATTAGGATTTACGGGTGTTGACGGAGTGGGACAATCCGGTCTCGAAGCGTATTACGACAAATATCTTAAAGGTATGAACGGAGAAGTTCTTTACGAAACGGACATAATAGGAACGGAAGTAAAAAACAGTACGCCGAAATACGTGCCCGCGACGGACGGATTGAACGTAAAACTTACGATAGATTACAGAATACAACTTATAGCGGAAAGCGTGGCGGAAAAGGCTTATGCGGAAAAAGAGCCGAAAAGCGTTTCGGTAATCGTGATGGATCCGTCGTCGGGTGAAATACTCGCTACTACCACAAAGCCGTCTTACGACCTTAATAACGTTCCGAGAAATGACGTCGAACTGTTGAATAAAGTTAACAGAAACGCGTTGATTGTAGATATTTACGAGCCCGGTTCCACGTTTAAAGTATTAACGGCGTCGGCGGACGTAGAAGAGTTTTTATCGGGGCGTAACGCCTATTCGCCCGACCACGTTTTTTCCGGTTCGAGATACCGCTATATCGACGGGCAGAAGATAAAATGTTGGAGCGATCATAAAAACGGAAAACATTCGGGAGAAAGGCTTACCGACGCTTTAAACAACAGTTGTAACCCGATTTTCGTAGATATTGCAATGAAACTCGGTAAAGAAAGAATGTATTATTATTTGGACAAGTTTGGTTACGGCAAGGTTACGGGCGTTGATTTTTCGGGCGAGGCAAGCGGTATGCTTATACCCGAAAACTATTGTCAGAACGTTGATTTGGCAAGAATAGGGTTCGGACAGGCGTTGGCGTGCACGGGGCTTCAATTAGCATCGGCGACGGCTTCCGCGGTAAACGGCGGTTATTATTACGTGCCTCATTTTTTAAAAGAAATATCTTCTTCCGACGGTTTGGTTTGCGAGATCGTGAATCCCGAGGTAAGAAACCGTACGATAAGCAGAAAGGCTTCCCGTATGATAGCGGAAATGCTTGAAAGCGTGGTTGAAAAAGGAAGCGGTAAAAAGGCGTATATAGAAGGGTATCGCGTAGGCGGAAAAACGGGAACGGCGCAAAAATACGAAAACGGACGAATCGCGCAGGGTAAATACGTTTCCTCGTTTGTCGGCTTTTTTCCGTCGGATAACCCGAAATATCTTGCGCTCGTTGTCGTCGACGAACCGAAAGGCGTGTATTACGGAAGCACGGTAGCCTCGCCTTACGCAAAGGAGATTTTTGAGG
>CAKQSC010000070.1 GCA_934271725.1 uncultured Clostridia bacterium | reverse complement strand
GGTTTAATCGAACGAGATTTTTACGCGGTTTTTCGGACGGAAGTTTGTCCGTCGTTACGGAAGGGCTTAAAAAAATCAAAGAAATTATTCCCAAAAAGGGAAAGGCGCAAGATTTTGCGGAAGCGGTTGCAAGCCTTTTCCTGTGTTTCGACGTAGACAAAAAAATAGAAAAGATATGTAAAAAGTCGGAAAATTACGGCGATACGGTCGAAAGTGCGTTTTTAACTCAATGTTCGCAAAAAATAAACGAACTTTTAAAAACGGTAAGCGATTTGTCGGGCGAATCGGTATTGAAAACGGACGAATATCTTCAACTTATAAAAGCGGGGGCGGAAGCGAACGAGATTTCCGTTATACCGCAATCGAGCGACGCCGTTTACGTTGCGGAAATAAAAGACGTAAGACTGCGTAAAATAGACACGCTGTTCGCGATAGGTTTAAACGGAGATATACCTTTCGGAAAAACGGACACCGCGCTTCTTACCGACGCGGACATAGACTGCCTCGAAGACCTTCAACGGCTTATAGAACCCAAGGTTGCTTTGGTGAACGAAAGGGAAAAAGAAAACCTTTGCCTCGCTTTAACGTCTTTTGAGAACAAACTCGTTCTCACGTGCTCGGTAAAAACGGGCAAGGGCGAAAAGAACTCCAAAAGCGAAATAATAACTTACGCCGAAAAGATTTTCGGCAAAAAGATTTCCAAAAGTTTTGCCGATATATACGATTCGCGTGATGAAAACGTTCTTGTAAAAACGCTTTCGCTTAACTATTCGGCTTATAAACCGGCGGTAAAAGAGTTTGTAAAAGAATGTTCGTCCTATGCGGGCGGTATGGCGGAAAATCTCGACGCGCCTTCTTCGTTTTACCGGGCGACGGACGAATCTTTGAAAGAAAAATTAAAGGATATGGTGTCGGACAACAAAAAACCGTACGCCACGGAAGAATTAAAGGAATCTCTTGCGCGAGAAAATATAAGCGTAAGCAGACTCGAAACGTATTTTTCGTGTCCTTATAAGGAATACGCCGACTACGGACTGAAACTAAAAGAAGAGGATACGGGCGACGTGAAACCTCTCGATATAGGTAATATCATACACGACGTTTTAGACGCAGTCGTTTCCGAACTTCCCCGTTTAAAAGACAAGAAAGAAGCGGAAACGCTTGCCGTGAAACGCGCGGAGGAAATAATTTCGTCCGACGAATATAAAGTTTACGCCGAAACGGCGCGAGGAAATTATCGTCTTAAACGAACTGCGAGCGAGGCGGTACGGATAAGCGGAGTCGTCTACGAGCAGTTTGAATATTCCGACATTAAACCGGCGGGAACGGAAATAGCGTTCGGCAACGGGGAAAAGTACGACGGAGTGATTATAAAGGGAGAAAAAGGCGATGCCGTTCTGAACGGAAAAATAGACAGAGTTGACGTTTACGACAAATACGTCAGGGTTGTCGATTATAAAACGGGCGCGGAACTGAAAAATACGGAAGAACTTTTGTACACGGGCAATAAGATTCAGGCGTTTCTGTATATGCACGCGCTCAAAAGCCTAGGGAAAATCCCCTCGGGAGTGTACTACGAATATATAAAAGATTCGTACACCAAAGCGGACGAAAACGAATATACGCTTAACGGGTATACGTTAAACAGCGAAGAGATAGTCAGGGCTTCCGACAAAAGACTGACGGAAAAGGGTACTTCCAATCTTCTCGAAGTAACGCTTGCGGGCGACGGGAAAGTCAAAGATAAAAAATCCGTTTTAAACGAAGAAACTTTCGACGCGTTCGTGGAATATTCTTATAAAATAGCGGAAAGCGGTGTTTCGGACATGCAACGCGGTTTCATTGCGCCGACGCCGTACGAAGGCGCTTGCGAATATTGTAAGTACAACGCGCTTTGCGGGTTTCAGAACAACGTAACGGGGGTAGCGAGACGCGTTACGGGGGTTGGCAATCAAACGATTTTAAACGTTATCGATAAAAAAGGAGGCGAAGAATGACGGATATTGCCGTAATGGCGGAAGAAAACGCAAAAAGACAAAAAATCGCAATAACCGACCACAAAGGAAATATGCTCGTGTCCGCTTCCGCGGGTAGCGGAAAAACGTATACGATGATACGGCGGATTATCGATATAATTCTTAAAAAAGAGGCGTCCGTAAACGAGATACTTGCCGTAACCTTTACGAAAACCGCCGCGAGCGAAATTAAAGAAAGACTTAAATCCGCTTTGTCGTCCGGCGTGGCGCAAGGGAACAAAGAACTCGTTCCCGAACTCAAAAAAGTCGCCACCGCTTCCATATCGACGATAGATTCTTTCTTTTCCGACCTCGTAAGAACTTATTTTTTCGAGGCGGACGCCGATCCGGAGTTTTGCATTATAGACGAAAACGACGCTACCGTGTTAAAACAAAAAACGATAGACGATTTGTTCGACGAAAAATACGAAAAAAAGGACGAAAACTTTTTCAAATTGCTGTCCGTGTTTTCTAGAAGCAGACAGGACGAACATTTCAAAACGCAAATAATTAAAACGGTCGAAAAAGCGAGCGTGGAAGAAAAGGGTATAGGGGTTTTAAGAGACAATCTTTCAAACTTTACGGAAGAGTATTTTAAAGGAATGCTTGCTTACTTTAAAAACAGACTTGACAATTCGCTGAACGGCATTATAGAAGAAATGAAGAGCATAACCGAAGAAGCGAAAAAACTGAAAGCGGACAAACTCGTTTCTGCAAGCGCGCTGTGCGCGGGAGTGTTCGAGGGTTACGTAAAATGCAAGGACGTATATTCTTTAAAAGGTTTTAAAATAGATTCCAAAGCCAACAAACCTAATATAAAAGACGCTGATTTCGCCGTTGCGGAATTGCTTGAAAGATACGCCGAAACGAAAAGCAGAGGGAAAAAAGCGCTTGACGACGCAATCGTCGGACTTAACGACTACGAAACGGATTTGTCGGCGTTTTTGTCGACCAAAGAAGATACCGAAAATCTCGTAAGTCTTATAGAAGAATACGAAAGGGCGTATGCGGAAAAGAAAAAAGAACTCGCTAAACTCGATTTTGCCGATCTCGCTTCCAAAGCGTATAAGATACTGCAAAACGAATCCATACGAAAAACCGTTTCCGAAAAGTATAAATACATATTCATCGACGAATATCAGGACGTAAACGGCATACAGGAAGCGATATTCAAAAAAATCGGGCGGAATAATCTGTTTATGGTGGGAGACCTCAAACAGAGCATATACGGTTTCCGCGGATGCAACTCGGGCTTTTTCGCGGACAAGGCGAAAGAGTATATAACCGCCGACGACGCCAAACTTCTCGAACTCGTGGTAAACCACAGAAGCGCACCGAATATATTAGATTACTGCAACACCGTGTTTACGGGAATAATGACGGACAGAACGGATATGCCCTATTCTCCTTTGGTAACATACGGCGGTTACGGCAAATATCGCGGAGAGTGCAGACTCTATAACGTTGTCGACGACGATGCGGGGCGGATTATAGAGGACGTGTACGGAGTAAAAAAAGATTACGAGGAGGGTTTCGGAGAAGAAGTTTCCGCAGTCGGCGTTCTCGTAAAACAGATAATAGAAAAATCCGTAAACGGGTATTATTACGCTCCGCCAAAAGATCGGCACGAGCCTTTGCCCGAAAGCGCGGACGATCCCGAAAACTTAAAGAAAATCGAATACGGCGATATAGCGATACTCGTCGGCGAGTTCAACGAGGAAGTCGACGCTATTCTCGAAGTGCTGAAACGCTCGGGCATACCCGTTTCTACGCAGGGCGAAACCAAACTTGACGATTATCCGGAGATAAAACAACTTTTAAACCTGCTTTCTCTTATCGACAATTATTCGTCGGACGTGCCTCTCGCGTCTACGCTTAAACTTATCGCGGGGCTTGACGAGGAAGATTTGTTTGCCATACGTAAGTTTACGCCCGGCAGAGATAAATCTTTTTACGAAGCGTATTTAAGGTATATGAAAAGCAATGACGACGAATTGTGCAGAAAACTCAAAGAGTTCGATTGCTATTATAAAAGGTTGAGAGACCGCTCGGGTATACTGTCCGTTTACGAGATTTTGCAAAGCGTGATACGGGAAAAAGATTTGGATTTGAAATGGGGCGCGATGAAACTCGGCGCGTTGCGATTAGAAAGGGTAAACGCCTTTTTAAGCATAGCGAACAATCTCGGCGACTACGACGTTTACACTTTCCTTAAAAAAGTTAAAACGGGTAAGTGTCTTAACGTAAACGAAACGGGTGGCGAAAACGCTGTAATCGTTACCACCGTTCATAAATCCAAAGGTCTCGAATATCCGATAGTGATACTTGCCAACGCACAGCATAAGTTCAATACGGGAGATTTTACCAACGAAGACTTTTTCTATAACAGAAACTTCGGGCTTGCGCTTAAAACTTACGACAGAGAAAACCGTAAAGTCGGAACAAACCTTTACAGAAGATATTTCGCGGAAAACGCGGGCGACTTTTTGCGGTACGAAAAGATAAGGCTTCTTTACGTCGCGCTGACGAGAGCAAAATATTCTATGTATATAGTTGCGAACGGAAAAGAAACCCCGAAAACCAAAAGAAGAGAGGTGGAAAACGCCAACAATTTCTTCGAGTTGTTCGATTACACGCCCGCATACGAATATAACAAAATATATTCGTCGACTCTCGAAAACGCCGTTACGAGCGCGCCGGAGAGAGAAATATATTTAAACGACGGAAACGACACTCTCGTAGAAAACATTCGTAAAAGCCTTTCGTTTAACTACTTGTTCGGCGCGGATATTACTCTTCCCGAAAAAAGCAGTGTTACGGCAATCGCAAAAGAATACGACGAATCGGAAAGTTACGTTCCCGCATTGTATAAATATGCCGACGACGACGCTACGGAAAGAATAGAAAGGGGCGTCGCTTATCACAAATATCTCGAACTGTACGATTTCGACGGCGGTTTTTTGACGGCGGATATGCCCGAAGAGTATGACGGAATAGTCGACGAAGAAAAAATCAAACGAATACTTTCGCTTGAAGTTTTAAAAAATCTCAAAGGCTACAAAACGTACAAAGAGAAAAAGTTTACGGTGAATCTTCCCGCCGGTGAGTTGAAAGAAGGATACGACGGAAATGAAAAAATGGTCGTTCAGGGTACAATAGACCTTCTTGCGATAAAAGACGGCAAGGCGGTTATAGTCGACTATAAGTTTTCCGTAAAAGAGGACGAAGAACTTGTTAAAAGATACGCAAAGCAACTCGAACTTTATAAAAGGGCGGTTGAAATCTCGCTCGACGTGAAAGTCGAAAAGACGGTTATCGTCAATCTACAAAAAGAAAGTCAAATTATTTTGTAAAATTGCATAAAAATTGAATTAAAACCTTTCATAACGTCGATAATCCGTGTGTAGAAAAAATAATTTCGGGTGGCTGTTATGCAAGGTTTTTCTT
>CAKQSC010000069.1 GCA_934271725.1 uncultured Clostridia bacterium | reverse complement strand
GCGCTCAGGTTTGCGCCGTTGGAGTTGTTGTGATATGGACAGAATGAGAGAACTCGTCGACAAACTTAATAGATACGCTTACGAGTATTACGTGCTCGATAATCCGACCGTGTCGGACGGGGAATACGACAGGCTTTACGACGAGTTGACGTCGCTTGAAAAACAAACGGGCGTCGTGTTGTTCGATTCGCCTACAAAACGCGTCGGAGGCGAGCCTATATCCGCTTTTGAAAAGCATGAGCATATCAGGCGTTTGTATAGCCTCGATAAGGCTCTTGCCGAAGAAGAGGTCATAGCCTTCGACAACAGAATACGGAAAATCGAACCGAACGGCGTCGACTATACGGTAGAATATAAGTTCGACGGTCTTACCATTTGTATAACTTTCGATAACGGTAAGTTCGTAAGGGCAACCACTCGCGGAAACGGAATTGTGGGAGAGGACGTAACCGAGCAGGTTTTAACCATAAAAAGTTTCCCATTAACGATTGATTACAAGGGTACTCTCGAAGTGCAGGGAGAGGCTGTCATAAGACTTTCCGTACTGAAAAAATATAACGAAACGGCAAAGGAATATTTAAAGAACGCAAGAAACGCGGTAGCCGGCGCGATACGAAATCTGGATCCTAAAATCACGGCTTCGCGCCATCCCGAGATTATGTTTTATAACGTAAATTATATGTCGGAAGGAAGCCTTGAAACACAGGTAGAGTGCGTTGAGTTTTTAAAGAAAAACGGCTTTAAAGTTCACCCGTTTTTACGCGTCTGTCATGGCATTTCAGACGTTATGCTAGCCATAAACGAAGTTGAAAAATCTAGGAAAACACTTGATATTTTGACTGACGGTGCGGTTATAAAGGTAAACGATTTCAAAACGAGGGAAGAACTTGGCAGTACGGACAAGTTTCCGCGCTGGGCGCTCGCTTTCAAGTTTACCGCGGAAGAAGTTACCACTAAACTTAAAAGGGTTATATGGCAGGTGGGAAGAACGGGAAAACTTACTCCGCTCGCTATCGTGGAACCCGTCGAACTTGCAGGAGCGACGGTCAAAAAAGCAACGCTCAATAATATGGGCGATATAGAAAAAAAGAAAATAAAAGTTCCATCGAGAGTGCTTATAAGACGATCCAACGAAGTAATTCCCGAGATACTCGGAACGACCGAATATTACGACGAATCGAAAGACGTGGAACCGCCCCGAGTTTGTCCCTTTTGCGGAAGCGAGATAATCGAGGTAGGGGCAAATCTGTTTTGCCCGAACAAGGACTGTAAACCGAGAGTCGTTGCAAATCTTTCCAACTTTGCGTCCAAAGAAGGTATGGATATAGACGGATTTTCCGAAAAAACCGCGGAACAACTTTTCGATACGCTTAAAACGGATTCTTTCTCGGGATTATATAAACTTAGTTTCGACGACCTTATGAAGTTGGACGGTTTCGGCGATAAAAAGGCTTACAATCTTTTAAACGCTATCGAAAAGTCTAAAAAAGTACCTTTCGCAAAGTTTATTTACGCGCTCGGCATAGATAACGTCGGTAAAAAAACGGCGAGAGATTTATCTAAAACGTTCGCAAGTTTTTCCGATTTGAAAAATGCCGACAAAGAGTTTTTGTCGGGGCTCGACGACGTCGGCGAAATAACCGCGGATTGCATATATTCTTACCTTAACGACGATTATAACGAAAACGAGATTTCGGAGTTGTTTTCTCTCGGCGTGGAAATAGTTTATCAAACGGAAAAAAAGCAAGGCGTTTTCAGCGGAGAAAAAGTCGTTCTTACGGGAACGCTTACGGACTTTAAACGCTCGGAAGCGCAAAAAATCATAGAGGACGAGGGCGGTGAATGTCAGTCGTCCGTTACGAACTCCACCACGCTCGTTATAGCGGGTGAGTCGGCGGGAAGCAAACTCGACAAGGCTAAACGTCTCGGAATAAAAGTTATTGACGAAACGGAGTTTAAAGGCATAATAAAGTCTTGATATTTTCATAAGTTTGTGTTATAATAAAATAATTACGGAAAGCAGGTGTTTTTTATGTACAGCATGACAGGATACGGCAGGGCGGATTATACCGGCGATAAGTTTAATTTAACCGTCGAAATAAGAACCGTAAACAACAAAAATCTCGATTTGAGCGTAAAATCGCCGAGAGTGTTTGCATCTCTCGAAGACGCGGTCAGAAAAGCCGTTTCGGCAAAGATTTCAAGAGGACACGTAGATTTATACGTTAATTTTACGGATTTACGAGAAAAGGATTGCGGTTACGAACTCAACACCGGCGCGGTTAAGAATTATATCGACATGGCAAAAACCTTAAAGTCGGTGTACGGCATAGAAAACGATTTGACTTCGTCTTCCGTATTGCGACTTCCCGACGTTCTTAAAGAAAAGAACGAAATCGCGGATTATTCTTTTTTGGAAAAACCGCTTGTCGACACCGTAAATCTTGCGCTCGACAGGCTTAACGAAATGAGAAAAACGGAGGGCGAAAAACTTTCCGCGGATATGCTCGGCAGAGTGAATACGGTGGAAGAGTTGCTTAACGTCGTAAAGACGAGGGCGCCTTTTGTTGCGACGGATTACGCTGAAAAATTGAAAAAGCGTATTGCGGAAGCCCTTAACGACGTAAAGTACGACGAGGCGAGACTGTTAAACGAAGTCGCGTTTTTTACGGACAAGTCCAACATCGACGAAGAAATGACAAGACTTTCCTCGCATATATCTCAATTCAGAGAACTTGCGAAAGAAAAGACTCCCGGTAAAAAACTAGATTTTTTAATGCAGGAGTTTAACAGAGAAACCAACACGATTTGTTCAAAGGCAAACGACATAACGGTTACGCAAACCGCGTTGTCAATGAAGAACGAAATAGAAAAAATACGCGAGCAAGTTCAGAACATCGAGTGATTATGAGAAATATTTTATTTGTAATTTCGGGACCTTCCGGTGTGGGAAAGGGTACTATTGCCAATCTTTTATGCGAAAAAGACAAGAATATCGCTTTGTCGATTTCTTGCACGACAAGATCGCCTAGAACAGGCGAAAAAGACGGAAGAGAATACTTTTTTCTGACGAAAGAGCAGTTTGAAAAAAAGATAGAAAACAACGAATTGCTCGAATATTCCATGCACTTCGAGAACTATTACGGCACGCCGAAAGATTACGTTTTGAAAAAACTTGAAAATCACGACGTGCTTCTTGAAATAGACGTCGACGGAGGGTTAAGTATTAAAAAGAATTATCCCGACGCCGTTCTTATAATGGTCGTTCCGCCGTCGATAGAAGAACTTAAACACAGACTCGTAACGAGAAACACGGAAACGGAAGATAAAATCAAAATAAGGCTTGCGAGAGTTGATTTTGAACTCGGGCTGAAAGATAAATACGATTACGTCGTCGTAAACGACGATCTTGACGCAACCTACGAAAAGGTACGCGAGATAATAAACAAAGAAAAAAATATATAACGAGGTAAATAATTATGATACAGAAACCTGCGATAGACAATCTTGTAAAAAAGACTAATTCCAAATACGGACTTTGCGTAGTTTGCTCCAAGAGGGCGAGAGAGATTTTGGACCATTCGATAGCGATAGGAGAAGACACTTTGGGTAAAGACAAGCCTTTGACCGTCGCCGCGAAAGAAATCGCCTCGGACAATATTACCGTAACCAAAGACTGATTTTAAAGGTTCGTCCGACCGACGAACCTTTTTGACTTTAAAAAAATATTACTATGTACGCCGAGATACTGGTAGACGTCGCAAACAGCGAAGTCGACAGAAAATTCGATTATTATTTCGAGGGCGGTAACGTATTCGTCGGAAGTCGCGTTATCGTCCCTTTCGGCGCGCGAAAAATTAACGGCGTCGTCGTAAAAATCAAAGACGATACGGATTTCGACAAAACTAAAATCAAAAGCATAATCGGCGTATCGGAAGATATACCCGCGCTTACGGAAGAATCTTTGAAAACAGCCGAGTTTATTCAAAAGAGATATCACGTAACGAGAGCGCTCGCTTTAAGACTTTTTCTTCCATCCGAAATGAGAAGAGACGCGGTAAGCGAAAAAACGGAAAGAGTCGTTTTTTTAAACGATATGAAAAACGCGGAAGAGGTTATCGGCAAGCAAGCGAAAAAACAAGCGGAAGCGTACGGATATCTTAAAGGTACGGGCGAAGAAAAGTTTACCGTTTTATCCAAAAAATTCGGCGCGGGCGCGATAAACGCTTTGATAGAGAAAGGCGTTTGCGTCGTAAAAGAAGTAAAAGTAGGGCGTTCGCCCTATTCTATGCTTACCGAAGATAAAAAACGGGTGGAACTTACGAAAAGACAGCAAGAAGCGGTAGAAAGCATAAAAAATACGGATAAAACCGTAACTTTACTATACGGCGTAACGGGTAGCGGAAAAACGGAAGTATATTTAAGGCTTATAAACGATACGCTCGAAAAGGGAAGAACGGCAATAATGCTCGTTCCGGAAATTGCCTTGACACCGCAAATGCTACGGCAACTTCGCGCGCGTTTCGGAAACGTTGCCGCGATATTCCACAGCGGACTTAACGCAGGCGAAAAATACGACGAGTGGTGGCGACTCCGTAACGGCGAAGCGCGAGTAGTTATCGGGGCGAGAAGCGCGATTTTCTCGCCGGTAGAAAACGTGGGGCTGATTATAATAGACGAAGAGCACGATTCTAGTTATTTCAGCGAAAAGGCGCCGAGATACGGCACTCTCGAAATAGCGAATTTCAGGGCGAAATATAACGGCGCGAAAATAGTTCTGGGTAGTGCGACGCCGTCGATAGAAACCTATAATCTTGCGAAAAAGGGCGTTTATAACCTTGCGGTTATGCCGGAAAGAATAAACAAAAAACCGTTGCCCGAAATCATTATCGCCGATATGCGAAAAGAGATTCGTCGCGGTAACCACACGGAGTTTTCTTCCGCAATGAAAGAGGAACTGAAAAATTGCCTCGACGAGGGCGGACAGGCAATGATATTTTTAAACCGCAGAGGATATTCGCAATACGTTATATGTACGGAATGCGGTTACGTTCCCAAATGCAAAGATTGCGACGTTTCGCTTACATATCACTACGACGACGATTCTTTGAAATGTCATTATTGCGGTGCGAAATATCACATGATAACCTCTTGTCCCGAATGCGGAAGCAAGTTCTTGCGTTACGGCGCGTTGGGAACGCAGAAAGTCGTTATCGAATTGCAGAAACTGTTTCCGCAGGCAAGAATACTCAGAATGGACAACGATACAACGGCAAGCAAAGACGGGCATTTAAAGATTTTAAGCGCGTTTCAGGAACGGAAAGCGGATATTCTCGTCGGCACGCAGATGATTGCGAAAGGACACGATTTTGCGGGCGTAACGTTCGTCGGAATTATAGACGCGGATATGAGTCTGCATTTTTCCGATTACAGAAGCGGAGAAAGAACTTTCCAACTTATAACGCAGGTCGCGGGGAGAAGCGGTAGAGCGGATAAGCAGGGCAAAGTCGTTTTGCAGACTTATTCGCCCGACAATTACGTTTTGGGTTACGCCACGTCTTACGACTACGAAGGATTTTACGAAAGAG
>CAKQSC010000068.1 GCA_934271725.1 uncultured Clostridia bacterium | reverse complement strand
GATCAAACCATAAAACTCGTAGATCCGACGAAATCGGCTATCAACGTTTCTAATATGGCGACGCTCCCGGACGTTATGAGAAATACTCTCAACGTCCCCGAAATCAAGGTTTACAACCCCGAAAAGTTTACACCGAGAATAAGCAATATAACGGACGAAGCGCTCGCGTTTTACGACGCGGCTACTAAAACCTGGTCGGTACCCGAAGTGGGCGGTTTCTACGGCACGGAAGCGAAAGAAGGCGCTACGGTAATACTTGCTTCGGAGTACGCTCCGCTTTACGCAAAGTGGAACTACGGCGAAGGAAAGGTAGGCAGTTTCATGAGCGATTTGTACGGAACGGCGGATTCGTGGTCGTCCGATTTCATGAACGCCGAGAGCGGCGCGGAGTTTTTGCGTAAAACGGTTATAAACCTTTTGCCGAAAGACAATATTCGCGGCAGCGACATGCTGCTTACCGTAAAAGAAGACAACTACACCACCGATTTCAGCGTTTCCACGACTCTTGAAGAAAACGAGAGTCTCGAAGTCGAAATCACAGATATGCAAAAAGACGCCGAAAGCCCCGAAATATTTACTCTTAAAGCGGTAAACGGTTACGGCGCGTTCAAAATCGAAAACAAAGAACACGGCGTTTATAAGGTAGTAGTGAACAAAATAGACGAAGAAGGCAACGTCATATCGAGCGCTACGCATTACAAATGTTTCTCGTATTCAAAAGAGTACGACGGGTTCGTCGATATCGAAGCGGGCGCGACTTTAATGAAAGATTTGGCGGAAGCGAACGGCGGTAAGATTATAGAAAACCCCGCGGACGTTTACGAAGGACTGCAAAGGTATCTCGTAAAAACTTACAATCCGAAAACGGTTCTCGCAATCATATCTATTTGCTTATTCCTTCTCGACATCGCGGTAAGAAAGTTCAAGTTCAAGTGGATACACGAAATCATTCGCGAAAGAAAGAACAAATCCGTTCAATAACAATTTGCGTCCGGCGACGCAAGGAGGACATAATTTACAATGAGAAAAATATTATACGGTATACTTTTGTCGGTTGTCGTTTGTTGTTGCGCCGTCATCGCGGCGGGGTGTAACGAACAACCTTTGGCAAAACCTACCGGATTATATATCGACGAAACGACTTTGGATCTTTCATGGAACACCGTTAAAGACGCTAAGGGATACGTCGTCAACGTCAACGGTACGGACAGAAGTACCGTATCCGGCAAAAAATATTCTTTGGAGTCTCTCGAAGCGGGGAACTACACCATAAAAGTCAAAGCGCTTTCGGGCGTCAAGACTTTCAGGAACTCTCCGTATTCGGCTCCCATAACGTTCGTAAGGGCTCAGGAATCGGGACTTGCGTACAAACTTATCAACAACAACACGGAATACGCCGTTTCGGGCGTCAAAAACTCAAAACTCACGGAGTTTTCCACAGGCACGGAATACAGGGGAAAACCCGTTACGGCTATTTATAAATCCGCTCTCGCGTCTAATTTCTCGGTAAAAAAGATTACGATAGAATCTACCGTTAAAGTGATAGGCGAAAGCGCGTTCGCGGGCAGCGGCGTCGAAACGGTAATACTTAAAAACGGCGTCGAAGTCATAGGAGTAAAAGCGTTTAAGAGTTGTTCGGAGTTAAAGACGATAGAAATACCCGACTCGGTAAAAACAATTTCCGCTTACGCGTTCAGTTACTGTTCTTCGCTTGAAAGCGTTTCGTTCGGGAAAGGCGTAACGGAACTTGCCGACCACGCGTTTGCGAGCTGCTCGAAACTTGCCGAAATCACTTTACCCGCCAACGTGCGTACGGTAGGCAACGCTTGTTTTGAAAAATGCCGCAAACTTACGAAAGTTACTCTCGGCGACGGAATAATCTCTTTGGGCGAGCAGGCGTTTATGAACTGCGAACTCTTAACCGAAGTGAATATGGGCAACTCGTTGCAAGAACTCGGCAACGCCGCGTTTTACGCGTGCAGGTCGCTAAAAGAAATAACTCTCGCTCCGTCGTTAAAAACGATAGGCGAACAGGCGTTTTGCAAATGTACCCAACTCGCTACGGTAAAAATCGGCGACCAAGTAGAATCTATCGGCGGGTACGCGTTTGAAGACACGGCGATATGGAAAAACGCCGAAGGCGACGTAGTTTATATCGGCGACGACGAAAATCCGCAAAAGTGGATAGTAGGTTGCAAAAACATGTTGACGGAAGACGTTTCTTCCGTAATGAACACGAGCATCGTCGGAATAGCGGACAAATCCTTTTTCTTATGCGAAAAGATTGTCGAAGTCGGCTTGCCCGACACGTTGCGGTACGTCGGTAAATACGCGTTTTCGGGTTGTAGCGGACTCGTCGGCGTTCTGATGAGCAAAAACGTCATAAACATCGACGACTACGCTTTCGCTTCGTGTACGATACTCGCTACGTTCAGCGATACGAACACTCTCGAAAGAATAGGAAATTATGCGTTTTATAACTGTAAAGTATTAAAATCGATCAATTTACCCGACACGGTTAAAGAAATAGGAACGTACGCGTTCAACAAATCGGGTTTATGGAAAAGTACGGGAATAGTTTACGTCGGCGACTGGGTGGTAGGCGTTTCTTCGATTCCCGAAAACGACGAGTCTAAAATCGTCGCGGACGTCAAAGAAGGTACGGTCGGTATATCCAACTACGCGTTTTACAACAGCGATATAGACAAGGTCGTAATACCTTCTTCCGTAAAATATATCGGGTACGCCGCGTTTTACGGCTCGATGCTCGAAGAAGCGGTACTCCCGTCTACACTTTCGTATCTCCCCGATTTTGCGTTCTATAAATGCATAGGGTTGAATATTAAAGAACTCAACGTCAAGAAAATAGGCAAAATGGCTTTTGCGGGTTGCGAAAGCATAACGAGTTTGTATTTGCGCGGAGTGGAAGAACTCGGCGAGTTTGCGTTTTTCAACTGCAACGGGCTTGAAAGCCTTACGGTAACGGACATAAAAACGATAAACAAAAAAGCGTTTTATTCGTGCCTCGGTTTGAAAACGGTAATACTTCAAAACGTCGTCGAAGTAGACGATTACGCGTTCTATAAATGCTCGTCGCTCGAAGACGTGGCGTTCGGATCGGCAATCGAAAGAATAGGCAAATACGCTTTCGCTTCCTGCGAAAAAATCAAAGAACTCGATTTCGGCGGCGGCAAACTCAAACGAATAGAAGAAAACGCGTTTTATAAATGCGTCGGCGCGGAAAAGATAAATCTCGGCGACACGGTAACGTATATCGGCGACTACGCGTTTTACAAAGCGGGGTTGACCGAACTGAGATTGCCCGCCAGCGTAACGACGCTCGGCGGATACGCGTTCAGGGGTTGCGTAAACCTTAAAGACGTCATCATACAAGGCACGCTCGAACATATGGGCATACACGCATTTTTCGGGTGCAAGAACCTTTCCGTATACTGTGAAATATCCGAGATGCCGGACGGCTGGAACGAATACTGGAACTCTTCCTATCGTCCCGTCGTATGGGGAGTAACGTTGTCGGACGACTTCTCTTACGTATATTCCGTTACGGTAACGGACGGTACTTTTGAAAACATCAGCGAATTGATGATACTCGGAAATCCTACCAGAACGGGCTATGAATTCAAAGGTTGGAGTTTGACGGAAAACTCTGCCGACGTAGATTTCACGAACGAAACGGTAGGCATGGCGGAAAAAGGCGCGGTTTTATACGCGGTTTGGGGCGAACCCGAACCCGAGCCTGAACCGGAACCTGAACCCGAACAGGGAACGGAAACCAACGAATAAAAGATAAAAGGGCTTCGGACATATCTATTAAAAAGGAGAAACAATGAAAAAAATATTTACGTGTTCGCTTATTGCGATACTTGCGGCGGTTACCGCGTTTTTCGCAGTATCATGCGGTAAAAAGGACAACACGACGATAGCCGTCGATAGCGAAAGTAAATTTAAAATCGAATATTTCGTCGGCGACGAACTTAACCTTACGGGCGCAAGACTCGTAGTTAAAAAGGGCGAAGAGATAAAATACGTCGACCTGACGGACGAAAGCGTAACCGTAACGGGCTACGACAAGACGAAACTCGGAACGCAAACGCTGACGGTTACTTACGAAAAAAAGACGACTACGTTCACGGTAACGGTCAAAGAACGCCCCGAAGTCAGCGTAAAGGGGTATAAAAAAGATTATTTCGTCGGCTCGGCGTTTTCCGACGCGGGCAAACTGTATTACACCGACTCGGACGGCAGAGAAAGAATAGTCGGCATATCGGCGTCGGGCGTAACGGTAACGGGATTCGATTCGACGACCGCGGGCGAAAAAACGCTTAAAATCGTTTACGAGAAAGGCGCGAACTCTTACGAAACCGAAATAAAAATCAACGTTTACGCAATAGAAAGCGTCAACGTGTTAAGGTCGCCCAACAAAACTTCTTATAAGACTTACGAAAACGAAATAAGAGCGACGGGCGGGGAGATTCAATACGTCGGCAACGGCGGACAACTCCTTTCGGACGCGATTGAAATGACTCCCGATATGCTCAAAGGGTACGATCCTTCCGTCGTTACGGAAGAAAATACGGTGACCAACGCGTATAGACAGACGATTAAAGTAGTAATCGACGGCAAGGAATACGGTTCTTTCGATATCAAAATCATTTACAGCGGCGTAACGTACATAGAAAAAGTAACGCCCGAATTACAAGGATTTGATTTTACCGACAAGGAAAACTTCGGGTTGACGGAAGCGCAAGGCGAAAAAGCGCTTAAAGGCGTAAAATACTACGGCGAACTCAACGCAAGCGAAAAAGCGCGCGTTACGGACGAACAAAAGAGTTTACTGTTCGGCGCAGCGGCTACGTACGGCTTGAAAGAATGGAAAAAAGCAAGCGCGCCTTTCGGCGACGTGCTTGTATTTGAAGGCGCGGACATGACTCTTACAGGCGGAAGTTACGCGGATACCCGCGCGGCCGTCGACAAGTTCAGACAATCAACCCGCTTTGTAGAACTTTGCGATTTGTTGAGCAAAATCCGCGACGAGAGCGATAAAATCGAACTCGATTCAACGACTACGATTGCCGCTTACCTTGAAAAAGTGCCTACGGTAGACGACGTAAACGCCAACGTCGCCGCGCTCGACTATATGTTCGAGTTGTACACCGCGCTCGAACCCGTTCCCGAAGAATGGACGGCGGAAACTCTCGACAATTATAAAACGAACGTAGAACAAGTCGTTTCTATTATCAGTTCGGGAGAATATTACGGCAACGCGAATTTGCGTTTCATTTACGCGCTTATAAACGAGTGGAGAACGAAACAAGACTATTTTGAAATACTCTACACGTACTACTATAATATTCACTTGAAAGGGCTTGCCGAAACGGAAGAAGACAAAAAACAAGCGTACGAACTTACCGTTAAGAACGCCGTAAAGGTGCTCGGAACCGTTCATTTGACTAACAAGCTGGAAGATATCTACGATACCGTTTCGTCCGCCATAGCGGCTTACGACGCGTACCAGATAGACAGCAGCGTTTTCGTTTATAACTTTGCGCTTGCGCTCAGCAACATAACTC
>CAKQSC010000067.1 GCA_934271725.1 uncultured Clostridia bacterium | reverse complement strand
CGTTACCTTTAAGCCCCGTGTTTAAAAGGAAATTGCAGTTATACTTACGGCAATCGACAAGATTTTCTATAAGTTCTTTGGTCGACTTGTAATTGCAGTCGTTGGAGGCATACCCCCAGTGGTCGTTGAGTATCTGACACATTTCGCCCGCTCTGTGTTTGTCCTGAGAGTCTACGTAACAGGGTTTTCCTCTTTCAAAAGTTACGCTGTCTATCTCTTTATGTCCCACTTCGCCGAGCGCGCTTAAACCCGTGTTGTTTATTATAAGGGCCTCCGGCTGATATTTTCTTATAGTGCCGTAAAGTCTGTCCTCCTGCCAGTCGTCGTTTGGTTTGTCCCACATTCCGTCAAACCAGAACCCGCCTATCTTGCCGTAAGACGTGCAAAGCACCTCTATGCTTTTTACGAGATAGTCTATATATTTGGGGAAATCCGTTTCGTAATACTCGTTATGCCAGTCCATAAGCGTGTGATAAAAGAAAGGAAAGATTCCTTCCGCATGACATTCGTCCGCAAACTCTTTTATCAAATCTCTCCCCGCGCCCGAATGAGGCGCGTCGAAATCGCAAAGTCCTTTTGTGTCGTAAAGCGAAAACCCGTCGTGATGACGTGTCGTAATCGTTATATATTTGCACCCCGCCGACTTTGCCGTTTTAACCAAATCTTTCGCCCAGTTTTTTGAAACTCTGAACTTCGACAAATCGAGATAGTCCTCTTTATCCACCGCTTCATTCGCATCTAAAATCCATTCGCCTTTACCCATTCTCGAATACAGCCCGAAATGCACGAACAACCCGAAAGCGAGTTTTTCAAATCTCGTTATATAGTTTTCCATATTATAATCTCCTTAAACGTTCAGGACAAATCGCTTTCCGTCATTCTTTTCTCTTTTAAAATCTCTTTTTCCAAGTCCCGCGCGCTCTTTTCGCCGTTAACCGCCGTCTTTTCGTCGATTTTTACGCCGTTATCGTCAACGAGCGTTACCCTTATTCGTCCGTCGCTTTCTTCCGTTTTTACGTAATATTTTCTCACTTCCGAAATAAGAACGTCGCCACTTCCGTCAAGCGCGACTTCTCCCGTACCCGCAGGCACGAAAAAACTGTCGCCCAAAAGCATTTCTTTGCCGTTTACGGCGCAGGTTCCGTCGACGAGAGTAAGGCATCTGAAAGATTTTTCGTCCGCATAAACGCTCGTTTTTCCGTTTAAACGCAACCTCGACAAAGTAAAATATTTGTTGAGTGCAAGCCTTTCGCCATCCGTTTTTACGGGCGCGTATTTTTTGAGATTCGTAACCTTTAACGCCTTGTCTACGTGCAATTCTCTCTTGTTACCGTTCTTGTCGACGCGGTTATAATCGTACACTCTGTACGTAAGGTTGCTGTTTTGTTGCACCTCGCATATCACGCACCCGGCGTTGATTCCGTGCATCGTTCCCGACGGAATGAAATAACATTCGCCCTTTTTGACTTTATATTCGTTGAGTAAATCCGTAATCGTGCCGTCCGCAACGGCGTTTTCGAGTTCGGCTTCCGTAACGTCTCTTTTGAATCCGAGATATATGCTCGCGTTTTCGTCCGCGTCGACTATATACCAGGCTTCCGTTTTTCCGAAACTTTTTTCGTTTTTCAAAGCGTACTCGTCGCTCGGGTGGACTTGCACGGAGAGATTTTTTTGCGCGTCTATGAGTTTGACGAGGAGAGGAAAAAACTCGAATCCCGTAGCGTTCGAGCCTACGTCGTTTGCGGTTGCCGTATCTTTAAGCGTTCTTCCGTCCGAAAGTTTCGTAAGCCCGTCTTTATGGAAAGACAACTCCCAACTTTCCGCGCAAACCTCTTTATCCGTAATTTTGTGATATTTTTCTTTAAGTTTTTTTCCGCCCCAAAGATAATCTTTCACCTCGGGATATAATTTTTCTATTTTCATATCAACCTATATTTTTATTTCTTCCCTTTTCGCCACGTCAAGTCCCTTTTTAACCGCGTAGCATAACAGTTTTTTCATATATTCGTCGCAAAGCCATTCCGGTCTGTGGTTATCGGAAGACACTATTACTTTCGCGCCGAGTTTTTTGCAGATACTTACGAGTTCGTCCGTCGGATACCACTCGTGATTGCACCTTAAACCGTTTGCGTTGAGTTCGGTAAGAACGCCTTTTTCTTTACACTCCGCGATAAGTTCGGTTAGTTTATCGAGGACTCTTCCGTCGTCGCCGACGGTTCTCGAATATATAAGATCGGGGTGAGCGCAAATCTTAAAATATCCCGTCTTTACTCCCTTTATCATAAGGTCGTAAACCCTTACCGCGTCGGAAACGGTATGTTCCGAAAAGGCGAATAATTGCCTGCCGTCTATTTTTACGTAATGTTCGCCGAGAATAAGATAATCTACTTTTTTAAGCAGATTTTCGTAAACGTCGTCGCTGTTTTCGAGATATTCGAGTTCAAATCCCTTTTTTACCGTTATCTTGTCGCCGAACGCCTCGTTCGCCTCGTCGAATTGAGGTAAATAAAGTTTATCCGCGTCTTTCACGTTGAGATAAGGTAGGTTTGCGTCTTCAAGCGCGGGAAAAACCGCGTGGTCGGACACCCCTATGACTTTCAAACCGTTCTTTACAGCCTCTTTCACGTAATCGCAAACGTTACCCACCGCGTGATTGCACAAATAGTTATGACAGTGGTAATTGTATTCTGTTTTGACTTTTTCGTAATCTTTGCCGACGGTTTCTTCTAAATCTTTAAGCATATTTTTTACCGCATACCGGGCGCGTCAGATATTGTTGTGCGTTACGTTGCTCGCCCAGCCGTTATAAATTATGGCTTTCTTTCCGAACGGTTCGCCCTTTTCAAGGAAATCTAGCAGTTTTTCTTCCAACTCGTCTATTTTGTCGAGTTCCCCGTCAAGATATTTTTCAAGCCTTTTTCTGCACGCCGTCATTCTCTTTTCGAGTCCGCCGAGCCTTACGTCCTGCACGTCAAAACCGTATTGCTTTCTTTCCTTAAACCATACGGTTTCAAAGGATTTATAAAACGCTTCGAGTTTAACGATACATTCGTCTATTCTCTTAACGCAACTTTTAAGCAACGCCTTGTCTTTTTCCTCGTACCCCTTTCTTATATCCGAATGAAGAGTATATTTTGCGGACAACACGTCGCACAGTTTCGCCGTATAATCGAACAGATATCCGAAGTTTTTCGACTTTACGTTTCTTAACATTTCGGCATATTCGGCGTATTTTTCCGCACCGCCGTCCGGAAAAGCGGTCGAAAGAGCGCTTGCGAACAAATCCGTATACAGCACGTATTTGCACGGGTTTACCGGTCTGTCGGGGCAGGAAACTATTTCGTTCGGAAGGGAAAGCAAAAGCATATCGTCGTAATTCTCTCCCGTCAGGTCGAAAAACTCTTTTTTTATAACGTCTTCGTCGGTTTCGCCGTCGTAAATCTTTTTTGCGTAGAAAAGCGTCGGCAAAACGGAAAACATAGAACATTCCCCGCCGTTGTCTCCCCAAAGAGTCATTATAACGTTCTTCGCTCCGTTTTCCCTTGCGGAAATCATTGCGGGTTTCGTAACCGATTTCGCATATTCGTTTACGGGGCAGAATCCCGCCCACGTCCATAATCCGCCCGCGAACCATACGTTGTCCGTAAGCGAGTTATGTCCTTTGAACATTTTGTCGTAAACCTTTTCGTCCGTGTGATAATAATCCCAGTATACAAGCCCTAAATCTTCGGGTATCAGTTCCTTAACGTCGGCGTTAAGGCGCATTTCTTCGCCCTCTTTCGGGTAATATTCTCCGCCGTTGGCAAGCCTGAAAAACATATCCGACCACATAACGGGTTTAAGCCCGTGTTTTTTCGCGATTCCGCAAACCTTTTCAAGGTGTTTTAAAAGTATTTTAGTCCTTTCTTCATAGCCGTTTATCGCAAGATATTTTCCGAGTCCGAGAAAAAACGCCTCATCCATACCGATATGCACCGTTTTGGAAGAAAAACATTCGCTTATCGTTTTAAACATATTATCGATGAGGGTATAAGTCCTCTCGTTACCGCAAAGCAACACGTCCTCCGCGTCTCTTATCTCGCAGTATTTGCCCCACCTGAAAATATTTTTAAGGTGCGCAAGCGTCTGCACGCACGGAATAAGTTCCATTCCTATGCTTTTAAGATACGCGTCCGCGTCTTTAAGTTCCTCTTTGCCGTATCTTCCGCGAAAATACCCGAAATAAGGCTCTCCGTCGACTTCGTAAGTATCTTCCGTATAAAGCATTAAAGAATCGTACCCGAGTTTTTTAAGGTACGTAGCGAATTCTTTAACCTTTTCGGGTTTCATAACGGCGTTTCTCGAACAGTCCGCCATAGCGCAAAAATGTGTTTTTTTCATAATTTTCTCCGTCGTTTTTTCAAACTTTAACGGCGACGTTTCGTCGCTTTTATTCGCCGTATATTTTCGTATATTTTAATTATAACATTTTTTAATTTTCTGTCAACGAATATCGCCACGATTATTTTTCGGATAAAAAATATACACCGTCATCGACTTTATTCGGGCAAATTACAAAAAAACTTGCAAATGTCCGTACGGTATGTTATCATAACCGTAGAAAAGAACGTTTTGTCGCGACAAACAAAAAACGAATCGTCCGACGCTTAACGCTCCTTTTCTTTTAATACGGCGCATATTATATAATTCGGAAGTCTTTATGAAAATCAAAACAAGTCGGTTTATATTACTTTCCGTCCTTTTCGCCTTGCTTTTATGTATGGGCGTTATCGCGCACAAAGACTGCGAAACGTGTGGCAAACACTTTGACGTAAACGGTGCGGAACTTACCGATTTGACTATTGAAAAACTACCCGCAGTCGAGAAAAAAGCTCCGGTTGAAAGCGGGGCGATCATAGGCATTACCGTTGCCGTAACTATATGCTGTATATCGATTGCGGAAACTTTGGCTTACGTAATATACAAAAAGAATAAATCGAAAAAATAAAACCGTTTAAGAGCAAAAAAGTAAAGACGTCTAAGTATAAACGGCGTAACGCCCGCTCCGCGCACTGCAAGGACGCGTAACCGCAAAGGCATAATAAGGGTAACAAAAAGGTATAAACGATAACGTAGCGAAATTATCTTTCCGAAAACCGTTTGCTTAATAATTTTAATGCAAAAAGAGCATACTTTGAGGACTCCTCAAAGTATGCTCTTTATTTTTTAACCGTACTTTGCCCGTCGTTGTATGTCCGTCATAAACGACCGAACCCACGAGCCCGTGAAGGCTACCTGATTTCGAGTCAGGGCCGTTATGACCACTTCGATACACTTCCGTATTCTTTTGTTCTCACCCCTCACCGCTTCTCCGTGGTGGGATACTGCCGTTTCCCGTAAAAGGGAACCCCTCGGCAGGACTTTGCCCGTCGTTGTATGTCCGTCATAGACGACCGAACCCCTCGTGGGTTCTCACCCAACGCCCGCACAACGAAAAAGACGAACGTCAAGTGTTCGTCTTTCTTTGCGTTGGCGGAAGCGGTGGGATTCGAACCCACGAGCCCGTGAAGGCTACCTGATTTCGAGTCAGGGCCGTTATGACCACTTCGATACACTTCCGTATTCT
>CAKQSC010000066.1 GCA_934271725.1 uncultured Clostridia bacterium | reverse complement strand
ATAAAGAATAATCGTAAAGGGAAAGCCGGGGCATATAGTTTGCTCCGACTTTTCTTTTACCACGCAGAACAGATTGAAAAAATCGGAAAGATAATCAATCTAATTTTTTAGGGGCATTTAATAGCATTGATATATTACCAACGGGAGGAATATCTTCTTCGATAAATGATTTATATTTCAAGTTTTTAGTCAGATCAAAGTTGTACGGAATGAACGCTATCCGTTTTTTATTGTCCGAAAATTCGTTTTGCGTTTCTACAAATAAATAAAAGAGATTTTTTGCAAAATACTGTTTATAATACAGGCATTCCATTTGCGTATCGCTAAAAAAATCATCGTGAACTACGGAAGTTTTTACAAATTTGCAAATTTCGTTTGCCGCAAACTTATCTCTTATTTCGAGAACGGATAAAGGCATTCCGTCGGAATTTACAAAGTATCCGTTTGTAGACATATCGAGCATAATCCATTTGCTCAAATCAAAATCGTATATTTCGACGACAACGTGATTATCGGTATCATAGGGAGAGTAAGGCATTAGCCATACTCTACGGGCATAAATACCCAAAGCAAGGCAACACTCTTGCAAAATTTTTGATTTATTAAGACAATTTATCCCGTTATCGGGCTTATCAAGGCAATACTCCAATAAATCCATAGCGTTACAATTGATGTCATTTTGAAAATCGCTTTTATGATTGATTCGCGGAGCGAAAAAAGACAAAAGATTTTTTGCTCTTTCAAAATCTCTGCCTCGTTTTGCAAGTATTTCCAACTTGTATTTTTCTTTCAGCGTGTAAAACTGCGGACAATCAAAGTTATAGTTGATTCTTCCGTTTATTCCACCTGCAAAATTACAATTATTGAATATGATACCCTTATAAATGCTCAATAATTCTTCCCAATACTCTTTTAATTCTATATTTGTCATAAATACTCCAAGAAAATTTTCTCGCAAATATTGATAGCAAAAATTACTTTTATATTCAAGCGACACTGTTGTGGATGAATATGAGTGTTTTTTGTTATGCATATTATAAATCAAACTTTATAATATTACCTCGACTATGCGATACTTTTTATAAACTCGTCCATTACAACATTGTAATTTGAGCCGAAAATGCCGTCAAAATTATAGTTAATGCAACAATTTAGGACATTACTGAACCTATATTTTTCTATCAAATAACAAGTAAAGGCATAAGCCTCGGGGTATGTTAAAACGTTTCCGCCTTTACTTGTACAAGAATATATTTTACATATCGCATTCGTTAACATAAAATCATTCCTTTGGCTGATAGCGAAATTATTATATCACGTGCTTCGCCGAAATTCAATATATTTTGAAAAATACAAAAGAAACAGTCGTGTTACACATAAAAATGTGTGAAAAACTCGCGTTGACGGAAGAAAGGGAATAAAGACTTGACAAATTGAAAGAGTTGTGGTTAAATATTACGGTGTGAAAAAGTTCAAGGAGTATGACTTATGAAATACGACGTTGTTATAATAGGCGCGGGGCCGGGCGGAATATTCACCGCTTACGAATTGCTTAAAAGCGGTAAAAAAGTTTCTATCGCTATGGTAGAAGCGGGTAATCCTTTGGAAAAGAGAAAATGTCCTATCGACGGGGAGAAAATAACTTCCTGCATGCACTGCAAAACTTGCGCTATTATGAACGGTTTCGGCGGGGCGGGCGCTTTTTCGGACGGTAAATACAATATTACTAATCAGTTCGGCGGTACTCTGCACGAGTTTATAGGCAAAAAACAAGCCGTGGAACTTATGCAGTACGTCGACGAAATAAATATGAAAAACGGCGGTGAGGGAACAAAACTCTATTCCACCGCGAATACCAAAATAAAAACCCTTTGTCTGCAAAACAAACTTCATTTGCTCGACGCTTCCGTACGTCATCTCGGTACGGACAAAAACTACGTCGTTTTGCAGAACATTTACAACCAACTTAAAGACAAAGTGGATTTTTATTTCAACGAACCCGTTAGCGACGTTACCGCCGACAACGGGATTTACGGCGTGCATACGGCAAAACACGATTTCGAGTGCAAAAGACTTGTTATTTCCGTCGGGCGCTCGGGCAGTTCCTGGATTGAGAAAGTGTGCGCTCATTTAGGCATTAAAACGCTTTCAAACAGAGTCGACATAGGCGTGAGAGTCGAACTTCCCGCCGTTATATTCAAACATCTTACCGACGAACTTTACGAAAGCAAGATAGTATATCAGACGGAAAAATACGGCGATAAAGTAAGAACGTTCTGTATGAACCCCAACGGCGCCGTCGTTACGGAAAACACCAACGGCATTATAACCGTAAACGGACATTCGTACGAGGACCCTTCCAAGCATACGGAAAACACCAACTTCGCGTTGCTCGTTTCAAAGCACTTTACGGAACCGTTCAACGACAGCAACGCTTATGCGGAAAGCATTGCGAAACTGTCTAATATGCTGGGCGGGGGAATAATCGTTCAGCGTTTCGGCGACCTTATAAGAGGAAGAAGAAGCACGGAATCGAGGGTGAGAGAGAGTTTCATCACTCCGACGCTTACGGCAACCCCCGGCGACCTCAGCCTCGTTATGCCCAAACGTATTCTCGACGGCATTATAGAAATGATTTACGCGCTTGACAAAATCGCGCCGGGAACGGCTAACGACGACACGCTTTTATACGGCGTGGAAGTCAAGTTCTACAATATGCAGGTCGAAACGGACGGCGATTTGCAGACGCATCTTAAAGGACTTTACGTTATAGGCGATTGTAGCGGAGTTACCCACTCTTTGTCGCACGCTTCGGCAAGCGGTGTTTACGTTGCGAGAAAGATAGCATCGGAGTTCTGATAAATATGAACGGGAAATATTACGTAGGAATAGACCTCGGCGGTACTTTCGTTAAAGGAGGCATAGTCGACGGCGAAGGCAATATTTTATACAGCGCGAAAGTTCCTACCGAACGGGAAAAAGGAACGGAGCGCGTTATCGAAAACATATCGAATCTCGTACTGTCGGTAATAAAAGAAAGCGGAGTCGACAAAAAAGACGTCGTCGGCGTGGGCGCGGGTATTCCCGGCTCGATAGACGGTAAAAACGGCGTTGCGGTATATTCTAATAATTTACGGTTCAGAAAAGTACCCATAGCGTCTGCGATAAGCGAAAAAACGGGTTTGCCCGTAAAAATCGCGAACGACGCCAACGTGGCGACTTTGGGCGAGTTTAAGTTCGGGTGCGGTAAAAAGTATAACGACGTGGTTATGCTTACCCTCGGCACGGGCGTCGGCGGAGGAGCCGTTATAGACGGTAAATTATTCGAGGGCAACTTGTCGCAAGGCACGGAACTCGGACATATGATCATAGTCGACGGCGGTGAAAAATGCACCTGCGGTAATCTCGGTTGTCTGGAAGCGTATGCGTCCGCCACCGCTCTTATAAGAGATACCAAACGCGCTATGACGGCGCATAAAGACAGCCTTATGAACGAAATACCCGTAGACGAAGTGAACGGAAAAACCTGTTTCGACTATATGGACAAAGACGTTTACGCAAAAGAGGTCGTGGATAACTATATAGAAAAATTAGGCGTGGGACTTACGAATTACGCGAATATCTTCCGCCCGCAAGCGATAATTCTCGGCGGAGGAGTAAGCGAACAGGGCGACGTTCTGGTAAAACCGTTGCAAAAGTTTGTCGACGAGCATATTTTCGCGGGAAAACACGGACCGAGAGTGGAAATCCTTTCCGCTACTTTAAAAAACAAGGCGGGCATACTCGGCGCCGCCGCGCTAATAATGAAATAATTTTAACCCCGCCCGAAAAAAATCGGGCGGGGTTCGTTATACGTTTAAACCCGTATTTTATTCTTCCGTGCGAGGGCTTCCTATATGTTTAAACCCGCGTACGGTTCCTCCGTGCGTGGGCTTGTTATACTCTGAAACCCGTGTGCGGTTCTTTCGGACGGGGTTGCTATGCCGAGCGTCTTTCGGACGCGAATAAAAGGCACGGGCAGATATTCCGTTACGTTCTTTCGGTTGCTATGCAGAGCGTCGTTTCGGACGGGAATAAAAGAGGGGCAAACGACGTATAATTATAGTAATATTCGTTCGGGGCGGTGATTTTGCGATATATATCTCGTTATGCGTAAAATCCTGCGGGACGCCGTGCCGAAAGAAAGGCGGTGTGTATGGTTCAGAATCAGGAAAACAGAAAAGATATAAGAAAAATAGTTCTCGATTGCGGAAAATATCTTACGCTTACGGGCGTGGAATGCGTCAATTCCTTTTCGCCCGAATCATTAAAACTGACGACGGCGGGGAATAAACTTTTCGTAACGGGTTCGGGCATAAAAATAATTTCTTTCGACAAGTCAACCGGCAGTCTTAACGCCGAGGGAGATATTACGTCTATAAGATACGGCGAAAAGAAAACGCCTTTTTTCAAGAGGTTGTTCGGGTGATATACGATAATTATCTGCAATTTTACGTTTTTATAGTTTGTTTCGCGTTCGGCGCGATAACGGGCGTTTTGTACGAACCGATAAGTTTTCTGAAAGGAAAATACAAGAACTTTAAGGTTTGGCTCGCGCCCGATTTTTTGTTTTGCCGTCGCGTATTTCTTTCGGTTTCCCGATTTCAGAGGGTATATGCTTATAGGGCTGTTTTCGGGTATTCTTGCCGAAAACAAAAGTTTGCATTATTACTTGCAAAAAACATATAAAAGGTGTATAATGAATAAAACGTGAAATTATAACGGAGATGTTTATGCAAGAGATAGATCGCGTGGAAAACAATAAAGTCGACGAAAATCTTTTCCCCGAAAAAGATGATTTTGAAAACGAAAAGAAAAAAAGAATATTCGTTGCGTCCGTTGCGACGGGCGTGGTTTTGCTTGTCGTGTTGCTCACGGTAATGCTTTATCAGATTATAAGCGTTTGCTCGAAAAAACGCGAACTCGACAAACTCAATACGCAGATAGAACGTCTTAACAAAGAAAAAGAAAACGCCGAGGACGATATTTCCGTATGGCTTACCAAATGGAAGTTGGAGAGGGAAGCGAGAAAACTAGGCTATTATTACCCCGACGAAAAGATAACCAAAGGGGACGAGAATTGAAAAGGGCGATATTCGATATAGGCTCTAATTCCGTCCGTATGCTTCTTGCCGAAGATTGCGTAAGGGTTCTGAAAACGTCCGAAGTTACGCGTCTTGCCGAGGGGCTCGATAAAACGGGAGAGATTTCCGCCGAGGCGTGTAAAAGAACGCTCGACGCGCTTTTGTCTTTTTATGACAAGGCGAAAGAGTTCGGCGCGGACGAGGTTTACGCTTACGCCACCGAGGCGATGAGAAAATGCAAAAACCCCGAACTTTTGAAAGACGCTTTCAGAGAGAAAACGGGCGTAGACATAGAAATAATAAGCGGTGAAAAAGAAGCGGAACTCGGACTCGAAGGCGCGCTTAAAGGCAAAGACGGTTGCGTTATAGATCTCGGCGGAGCGAGCATAGAACTCACCGTGGCGAAGAACGGAAAAACCGTTTATTCAAAAAGTCTGCCCGTAGGAATAGTCAGAGTAAAAGACTATATGAACTCCGGCAAGGGCGACGTAAAAGACTATATAGAAAGCGTTCTCGACGGTTTTTCGGACGCGCCCCGTGCGGACTTATACGTTTTAACGGGCGGAACGGCTACTC
>CAKQSC010000065.1 GCA_934271725.1 uncultured Clostridia bacterium | reverse complement strand
AACATATACCGAACAGGAACGAGGCTATCACGCTTAACAATACGAACAGAATCCGCCCCTCGTCGTATTTGTTTTTCTTAAACGCTAAAAGCAATAAAAAAAGCATACTCGCGATACCGATACCCGCGCAAAGGCTATAAGTATTGATATCGCCGAGTACACCCAAATCGATATAATAATGCATCGGACGATTATTTTTTGTTATTTATTTTCGGGTGTAACGTTTTCAACGGGTTTGTTGACGACAAAACCGAGAATCGTAGCAACCGCGTACAATATAAGAGCGATTATAAGCATTATGGAAATACCGTAGAGTATAAGACCGATAACGGTTACAACCGTTGCGATAGCGCAAAGCAACGCGCCTATTCTTGCAAACTTAACGCAAAGAGCCGAGCCTACTACGTCAATAATTGCGGGAAGAAGGAAACAGCAGATAATTATCGCTATGTATTTGCCATGAACGTCTGCTCCGGCGTCTTTCAACGCAGAAGCGCATGCGAGAGGAATTACAGAGCCTATCAAGCCGAGAATACCGCCGATGATTCCGACGACCATCGCGGGTATTGATTTAAGTGGTTTATTCATTTTCAAATTCTCCTTATGACCTTAGATTTCCTTTACATTATTATATTGTTCAGACCGATTGCGAATACGGTATTTTTCAATACCGTATCCGCTTTTTCCGTTAAATTATAACATACCCCCCCCCTGCGGCAAAAATTTCGGAAAAAAAACGACGAAATTGTCGAAAAAAACTCAAAAAAAATGCGGAAAAACTTGAAAGAACGGCGTTTTAACCGCGTTAAAAAGTACAAAAAGAAAGACGAACCTTGTTTAAAAGTTCGTCTTTTTTTGCTTATGTTCCGCCATTCAGGCGTCGGATCTCATTCTATCAATCCGCTTTCTTTAAGCAACAATTCTATGTCGGTGTCTTTCACCTTTTTAAGGGCTATTTTAAGAGCCTCTTTTTCGGCAAGATTGAGTTTAGCCTTGCTTATAGGCTTTTTATCGATAGCGTAATAGCACGCTCTCAAAATCTCGCGGACGTCGTATTGACTTCCCCATACTTCCGGAACGCCTCTGTCTATATCGAGCAGGGTGTAAACGGACTCCATACCCGTACGTATGGAATATTCCGTAGTGAATATAGTATCTCTCGGGGTTTCCGCAAACTGCCCTACGAACGCAAAGTTCACCGCGCCTTTCGGGACGACAAGAGGACGGTCGTCGTGTTGTCTCGGCTGGAAGAACGCGTTTATATACGGCATATAGCACGTAGTCGTGTTGCAGGCATTCTTCGCAAGGTCGTTAATCTTCTTCTCGGGTATGCCGATATGGTAAAGCCATTCGCGACAAACTTCTTCGCCCGTGCAATATCTCATCGCCTTTTTGACGTATGCGCCCGGTCTGTCCGTATGAAGAGCGTAAACCCATATAAGAACGGTGTTCTTGTCCTGCGCCTTGAACTGTGGTTGACGGTTTATCGTCCAGGAAAGATACCAGTCGTCCATACTGTCTTTTACGGTAACTATACCGCCCGTCGTAACCTTTCCCGCTCTCGGATCTCTTTTGCATATAGAAACGATATGCTTAATAATCTCTTCGTCGGAAGTCGCTACGGTCGCGCTCATCCAGTTGGTCGCCTCCACGTTGTTGCAGAACTTATCGGGGTTGCCGTATTCGCCGTGTTTTGCCTGTTTTGCGATATTCTTCCACAGATCCCACGATTCGCCTACGCCGTTTCTTATTTTGCTTAAATCGGGGGCGTGAGTCTGATCTCCGTAGCAGGACGTGTCCGTGCAACAACCGTTGGTAATAAACACGAGGTCGTCCTCGATAAGGTCTATCGACATTTCTTTGCCGTCTTTTACGTATTCTATTTTTTGCGCTGTCTTTTTACCGTCTACGTCTTTTATAACGACGTTTTTAACGTCTACGCCGTATTCGATTTTAACCCCTTTGGATTCGAGATATTTGCAAAGCGGAAGAATCATACTTTCGTATTGATTGTATTTCGTGAAACGAAGCGCGGAAAAGTCGGGCAACCCGTCTATATGGTGAACGTATCTGCAAAGATATCTTTTCATTTCGAGCGCGCTCGACCATTTCTGGAATGCGAACATCGTTTGCCAGTAAAGCCAGAAATTAGTTTCCCAGAAACTTTCGGGCAAAACGTCGGAAATTTTTTTGTCCTCTAACAATTTCTCGGGAGTCATAAAGAGTTTGGACAACGCCATTGCGGACTTTTTGTCGAGTTTGAACTGTTTGTCGGTATGCGCGTCTTTGCCTCTTTCGACCGTCGCTCTGCAAAGCGAATAGTTGGGATCGTGCTTGTTGAGCCAATAATATTCGTCGAGTACGGACACTTCGGGATTTTCTATCGAGGGAACGTCTCTGAACATATCCCACATTACTTCAAAATGGTTGTCCATTTCTCTACCGCCTCTCATATAGAAGCCCTTCGTTACGTCTTTTCTTCCGTCGCAACTACCGCCCGCAAGGTCGAGTTTTTCAAGAAGGTGAACGTGTTCGCCTTTCATTTGTCCGTCGCGGACGAGATAGAACGCCGCCGAAAGCCCCGCAAGCCCCGTGCCTACGATATAAGCCGATTTTTTGTCTACGTCTTTCGGTTTCTCGGGATGAGCGAAAGATTCGTAAGTTCCTGCCGAATAATACATAATATTACCTCCGTGCGCTTATCGCGCTTGTTTTTTATGACTTAATTATAATCCCCCTTTTTAAAAATTACAATAGACAGAAAAACGCCCTTGATTAGATTTTAATCAAGAGCGTTAAATTGTATATTTTTTTATCTTTTTCAGTATTTTGAAGAATCGTTTTTAAGCCGTTCGAGCGAGGATCTCACGCTCCCGTGAATGGCTGTTGCTAGTTTATTTACTATAACTTCCGGTTCGCCACGCATATCGGCTGATATCCATTCGAGCATAATTCCTATAAATATATAAGAATAAAGTTTCGCAACGAACTTTTTGTCCTCTTCTCTGATAATCAGCCCCGCGGACTGTTCTTCCACGACGCCCATAAGCAGATTATCTACAAGCGGAGTGAGATATCTTTCCACCTGTTCTCTGCTTACGCAACGATAAACGTTCATTATAAAGGGCTTGTTCTCTTTTACGGCGTTGAAAATCCTTATAAAGCCCTGCTCCCACGTGTCGTAAGTCTTGTCGTTTTGCAACGCTTTGGAAGCGTCCTCGACGCAAGCCCACTCGACAAGGTCGTAAATGTCTTTGAAATGGTAATAAAAGGTCATACGGTTCACACCGCATTCTTCCGTTATGTCGTTGATTGTTATTTTATTCAACGGTTTTTTCAAAAGCAGTTTTTTAAGCGAGTCTTCCAACGCTCGTTTGGTTATTTCCGACACAACTTATGTCCTCCGTTTCCGATTTTTTTAGTAAATTATACTTAATGCGGACGAAATTCGTCGCAAAGGTTTATTCCCGTTTTTACGATATCTCCCATACGAACTTTACCGTATCGTCGACTTTTACGTCGTCCGGCTCGATTGCTATATCAGACAAACACGCTTCCGCTTTTGCCATACACCTGCTTTCCACCGTAAAATCGGTGTCAGAATAAGCGTTTTTATCGCCGAAAACGTATTCGACGCTTACAAGGTCGCCGAGTTTAACGCCGGAAGCAGAACATATAACTTCCGCTTTTTCTTTCGCGTTCTTCGTTGCCGATTTTAAAAGTTCGGCATTTACGGCGTCTTTGTCTTTGACCGTAAAAGATACGGAAAACTCCGGCTTTGCAAGACATTCCAAAATAGCGGACAAGGCTTTCGCCAACTTTTTCATATCGAAATCGAACTCCGTTTTTAAGTTATGGTTGCAAACGTACCCCTTGAAAACGCTTTTATAGGCGCCGTTTTTGTCCTTTACGCTTTCGTATCTCGTCGATACGTTGAAATCCGTCGTTTTAACGGCTTGTTTTTCAAAACCCGCTTTTTCAAAAGACTCGTTAAGCGCGTTTATCTTTTCGCCGGCAATTTCCGTAGTTTTTTCGTAATCTTTATCTTCCGTTACAAGCCTTACGTAAAGCACAATCAAATCGGGTTTTACGCAAGCGTGCCCGCTTCCTTTAACCGTAATCGTCTTAATCATAATATCGTCTCCGTATAAATTATTAAGGTGATAATTCGCCTTTACTACGCCCGAAAAGGGCCGACACCCTTAACCGACAATCATATAATAACACATTTTTTCGGCGTTGTAAAGTACAAAATATAACGAAAACGTCCGCGACACGGCGAGGCAATCTATGTTTTAAACGGACTATAAAACACAAAACAGGCAACACGGCGAACAATCTAACGGCTTAAAAATCGGCATAAAATCCCCGAAAGGCAACCGCTCACGCATACAACGAGTTTTCGTCGTGGTATTCCCTTTACAAAACACCCCCGCCCGAGGAAGTTTCTTTCCTCTGACGGGGGTGTTTGCTTTTAACGTATTATTGCAACCGAGCGTCGAGCCCGTTGTTTTTTGCTTTCTTTTTCAACACGATATGCGTTATATTCAGTCCGCACGCGATAGCGGAAATGACTATACCTGCGATATATTCCGCGCTTACCGCCAAAATGTACTCACCTGTTGCAGTTTTCTCCAAAATATTGTAGTAACCGTAAAACGTGCATATCAGCGACGCGATTTGAAAAGCAAGACCGACAAATCCTAGTGAAAGCGAGGTTTTATCGGATCCGAACGCTTTAAATATACCGCAAACGGCGGTTACGACAAGCCCTATTACAAGAAAAGACAGTCCGAGTTTTTCAAGAGTGTTTTCCGAGAAAACGGAAAGAATACCCGAAGAAACAACATTAAAACTATCATCATCGTATGAAAGTGACCTTAAAATAATCGCAGTAAAACCGAACGAAAGAATCGCAACGCAAATCAACAAAACGGTTGCCGTACCGAAGCAATTCGGCAAAAGCGATTTTTTGTCTTTCAAAGCATTTTCAACGCAACACAAAACGAGCGTTGCCGTTACGAATATAAAGCATAAAATCATCATCGCCAACGTCGCGTCGGATAAACATATCGATTCTCCGTCGATTTTAAATACATATTGCGACAAAAGCACAGCTATCGGCAACAACAGTAAAATCAAACTCGTGAGCGAATACTTTAATATGTTCTTCTTTTGGGCAAAAAAGAATATCGACGCGAGAATAATCATCACAGCCGTTCCTACTATCGCAAGAATCTGAAACGCCATCATTATGCCTTTAAAAGGATTCTCAAAAGTTTTATAATGATTTATAATTTCAGAATGAGTTCCGCCGGTTACTCCGAGTCCTATCACAAAAGCACCGACAAACGCAAACAGCATTGTAAGCAAGGCAAGACCGTTTTTTATGTAAAACAGTACCTTTTCCGTTTTTGACGCAAAACCGATTTGCGAATCTCTTTGTTTCGTAACGGATTTGTTGCCGTAACCGCAAGCGTTACAAAACTTATCGTTCGCGCCCATTTCGTTTCCGCATACGGGGCAAAGTTTTTTGCCGTCTACACGTTTTCCGCAATTTGCGCAATATACGCTTGTTTCTTTAATTTCCGCGTGGCAAAAAGGACATTCTTTTTTACCGTCCAGCCTGTTTCCGCAAGTCGAACAGTATTTAACGCCGTCGTCGTTTTCCGCACCGCATTTGTTACATATCATCTTCTTTTCCTCCTTACGTAATATGCAAATC
>CAKQSC010000064.1 GCA_934271725.1 uncultured Clostridia bacterium | reverse complement strand
TTTTTTTGAAAATTACTTGAAAAAACGAACCTCTTTGTTAGATAATATAACCGAAATTTGGTCATGAACCGTAAAAAAGGAGAATATTATGAAAAAGGTGAACAAGAAAAAGGGATTTACCCTCGTAGAACTTGCAATCGTTATTGCGGTAATCGCAATCCTTGCGGCAATTCTCGTACCCACACTTACCACGGTACTTGGTAAGGCAAACAAGACGAAAGATACTACTGCCGTCAACAAAATTATACAAGCGTACGTAACGGACAACGCGGACGATGAAGCACTTGTTGAAAAATGGGCAAGCAACACTCCGTATTACGTAGTTTACAACAAAAAAGTTTTCAAAGTAGTAAGCACGGCTTCTACCGAACTCGAAGTAGGCACTGACAAGGATTATACGGTTACCGGTAGCGATGCTTCCGCGATTTACACTATAAAAGAAACGGGTAAAACGTATGAGGTTTCTACGACAGATAAGATTGTTAGCGGAGACGATACTGTTACGATGTTGATAGTGAAGGCCTGATTAAAACAATAAAAACTCAATTCACCGAAACGGGGAACCGTTTCGGTGTTTTTTTTAAGTTTTTCCGTCGGCTAAATTACTCGGCTATACTTGACTAACTTGTGCCCTATGTGTTAAAATATTTGCGAAAACAAAAATCCATACAGGCTCCCTTGTGCAAAGGGGGCTCCGACGCAAGTCGGCGGGGGATTGCGGAAAGAAAGAAATATAACGGAAGAAGAAACAATCCTTCCGTCGCGCGGTGCGCGCCACCTTCCTTTACACAAGGCAGGCTTTCGTACCATTGTGAGAATGTGAAAAACGTAACGTGTCGGCGGGGGATTGCGGAAAGAACGTGTAATAGGGGCAATTCGTCGGCTATCGTTTCGTACAGGCTCCCTTGTGCAAAGGGGGCTCCGACGTAAGTCGGTGGGGGATTGTCGAAAATAGTTGCTTGAAATTCGTGCGAAAGATAAAAACAAGCGTTTCGGGTAAAAACCCGAAACGCCTGCAAAGAGAAATATTACGGAAAGAGTCGATTTATACGGCTAATCTTAAAGCGGTAATGCTTGCGTCGTTTATCGTTACGCCGTCCGTAGACGTGTTGTAAAGAGTTAAAACGTCGTTTGCGGTAAGGTTTAAAAGGGATACGCGACTTGCGTTGCCTATGCTACCCGTCGCGGTGTAACCCGTCGCCGTTTCGCCCGTTACGGGCGTCCCGTTAAGATAAAGAGTGCCTTGTATGGTCGTTCCCGTACCGTTTGTGCCTTGAAGAGTGTAGGAAACAAGATACGTTCCCGTCGTTCCTATCGTTATGCCGTTTCCGCCCGCCGTCATAGTAGTGTCAGTCGTCGAAGTACGCAACGTTAAAGGAATAACGGTATTCGTTGCTATCGAACCGCCCGTCGCGCCTACGTACATTCCGTCGTTGGTGCCGGAAGGACCTTGCGGGCCCGTTGCACCGGTAGCACCCGTCGCGCCTACGGGACCTTGCGGACCCGTTGCGCCTGTTGCGCCTACGGGACCTTGCGGACCTGTTGCACCCGTTGCGCCTGTTGCGCCTACGGGACCTTGCGGACCTGTCGCACCCGTTGCGCCCGTCGCGCCCGTAAAGCCTTGCGGGCCCATAGGACCTTGTAAACCTCTCGGTCCCATAGGACCGGCGGGGCCCATAGGTCCGCGGACGTAAACTATTCTGCCGTTATCACGGCACCTGTCGTTACAGTTAAAAAAACACATTTAAGTTTAACCTCGCATAAAAGGGTAATCACCCGATAGTATTCTATGCGACAATTATAAAAAGGGTTACGGTTAAGGAGTTGAAATGAACATAATTTTAAACAGAGTACGCGAATACGACGAAAGTTTCGACGAACAGATAAGACGCGCGTATGCGGACGAGCCCGTCGTTCTGAATGCGAAAAAGAACACTAACGGACAAGGGTATCTCGACGGAACGAGGTATACCGCTTATCTTACGGGCGACGATTACGTTTACGAGTGTTTAAACGGGCAAGGCGCGAGAATAGGCGGAGCGGTAGTAGGATTCGTTGACGAGGAAAACTCGTCCGGTATAGAAATAGCGGATATGTTCGTGGACAAAGAACTTCGCGACGAGGGGTACGGAACGGCTATTTTCGCCGAGATAGAAAAAACGTTTAAAGACGCCGATTTCATTACTTTAAAAACGCCGTTGCAAGCGAGGAAGAATCACATTTTCTTCCTTAACAAGTGCGGAATGAGGGTAGTTAAAATCACAAGCGCGAAAAATATTCGCGACAGTTATTACGTTATGAGAAAAAACAAACCCGTTACGTCAAACGGGCAATAAAAAATAAAACATAAGATATAAGGAGAAATTATGAACAGACAGGTATCAAATGCGGATCAGATCGTATCGGCAAAACGTTACGTTTTGCTTGACGGCAAAGAGAACGGACTCGAAGTTTTAGACTGTAATAACGGCAGACTTCGTTTCCTTTTAAACGTTACCAAAGCGTTGGACGTTATGCAGGTTTATCACAAGGGCGTAAACGTTTCGTTCGTGTCGAAGAACGGATTTTCGGCGGATAAAACGGGTTTTTCAACCGGATTCGAGGGCGGAATGATTTATACTTGCGGTCTTGACAACGTGGGCGAAAGAGAGGGTTACGAAACGCACGGAACTTTCCACAATACGCCCGCAAAAATATTAAGAGTCGTTTGCGACGACGAAAACGGCATAGAAGTGGTTGCGGAAATTAAAGACACGGTATTGTTCGGCAAAAATCTTAAAATGATAAGAACGATTAAATCGGGTATGAACTCCGACGTGCTTTCTCTTCACGACGAACTCGTAAACGAGGGTTATCGCGACGAAAAATACGCGATACTTTATCACGTGAATATAGGCTACCCCATGCTTGACAGTTGCAGTAAGGTGCAGTTCGCGCCGAGTCTCGTTATTCCGAGAAACGATTTGTCGGCTAAAAAGCAGGACGCTATGTTTGAGATAACGCGTCCTTTCGACAATCAGGAAGAAACTTGCTATACCGTAAGAATGAAAAAACCGCAGGCAAAAGTTACCAACGAAAAACTCGGCAAAGAGTTGACGCTCGATTATTCGCAGGAAACTTTACCTTACTTTATCGAATGGAAGAGTATGGCGAGCGGTGATTACGCTTTGGGACTCGAACCCTCCAACACAATGCTTGACGGCGACTTTAAGTATAAAACTCTTTTAAAGGGCGAAAGCGTTGCGTTCGACGTTAAACTTACCGTTAAAGACTTATAAATACTTTTCGCCCGACCGCAAGAGTTTGCAGTCGGGCGTTGTTTTTAAGTTGACAAAATTCGTTTTCAGATATATACTGTAAGCGGTTGTAAAAACGACCGCAAATAAAAGATGAAAGGTGATAATATGATAATCAGCGACGATATACTTTACGCAGGCGTAAACGATTACAAAACGGATTTGTTCGAGGGGCAGTACCCCGTTCCCGACGGAATGGCGTATAATTCTTACGTTATTATCGATGACAAGACGGCGGTGTTCGACACGGTGGACGAAAAGTTCGGCGACGAGTGGCTTTTAAACGTGGAAAAAGTTTTAAACGGAAGAGAACCCGATTATCTGATAGTTTCTCACATGGAACCCGACCATTCGGCTAATATATTGAGGTTTGCCGAAAAGTATAAAAACGCGGTTATAGTATCGAACGCGAAGTCGTTCGTTATGATGAAAAACTTTTTCGGCAAGGATTTTGCGGACAGGAGAAAAGAGGTTACGGACGGCGATACGCTTAATCTCGGAAAGCACGAGTTGACTTTCGTTACCGCGCCTATGGTACACTGGCCGGAAGTCATAATGACTTACGAATCGACGGAAAAGGTGTTGTTCTCGGCGGACGCTTTCGGCGAGTTCGGCGCGAACGGCGGTGATTTCGACGGAACGGACGAGGCTAGAAGATATTATTTCGGCATTGTCGGTAAATACGGCGCGCAGGTTCTTGCGGTGCTGAAAAAGGCTTCCGCGCTCGATATAAAAACCGTTTGTCCTTTGCACGGCGAGGTTTTGACGGGCGAAAACGTTTCATTGTTTATCGACCTTTATAAAAAATGGGCAAGTTATACGCCGGACAGAGAGGGCGTAATCATAGCGTACACGTCCGTTTACGGTCATACGGAAAAAGCGGTGAAACTTCTGAAAAAGGAACTCGAAGAAAGGGGTTGCCCCGTCTGCGTTTTCGATTTGGCGCGTTCGGATATGTTTAAGGCGATAAGCGAGGCTCTTTCGTACGAAAAAGTCGTGTTTGCCACGACTACTTATAACGGAGATATATTCCCGTTTATGAAAACTTTTATGGACGGGCTTGTCGAAAGAAACTTCCAAAACAAAAAAGTCGCGTTTATCGAAAACGGTTCCTGGGCGCCCGTCGCTACGAGAATTATGAAAACCAAACTCGAAAAATGCAAAAACATCGTCTATGCCGAAAACGGCGTAACTATTCTTTCCGCATTGAACGAAAACAGCGAGAATGCCGTCAAATCGCTTGCGGACGAACTTTGCAAGTAATTTCATAACGTAAAAAAAATTATGTGGTGGATTGCTTTAATAGCGTTGGTCGCGTTGACTGTAATGATTTTTGTTTGCGTCGGCGTAAACAAAGAGGAAAAAGACGATTTTTCCGTCCGCCGTACAAATTACAGTCGACAGGAAGAAAAAGGCGAACGCGGAGAACTATATGCGCGGACTGTTTTATCTTCGATAGTCGGTGATAACGGAAAGTTGTTGAAAAACGTTTTGTTGCCCGTCGGCAGAAACGGCGGAAAAACGGAGGCGGATTGTATAATAGTTTCCTCAAAAGGTATTTTTTGTATAGAGATAAAAACGTGGGTAGGACATATTTGCGGAGATGATTTTTGCGAGTACTGGACGCAAAAATACGACGACGGATCTTCTGACAGGCAACATAAAAATCCCGTTTTGCAAAACGAAAAACATTGCGACGTGCTTGCAAAAAGGTTGCGTGGCATATACGACGTATCGAACATAGTTTTGCTTTGCGGTGAGGCGGATTATTCCGACGTCATTTCCGAATATACTTTCAATTTGTCGGGTTTTAAAAACTTTTATCGAGCGTCTGTCGGCAATAAATTGAAAAGCGAAGAAGTGCAAAACATATACGAGTATCTTAAAGCGTACGAAGCGACGAAAGAAGAACTCTGTGTTTTCAAAGAACAAATGAGAAATAAATACGGAGAGAGAAATTAAAAAAACGCGGTTGCGAGGGTGTTCGCAACCGCGTGTCTTTATTTAAAATCTTTTCATTTATTTTCGGGTAAGTTTGCCGTTGTCGTCGGTATCGGTATTTTCGTTGTTGTCGGCAAGTTTGCCGTTGTCGTCGGTATCGGTATTTTCGTTGCCGTCGGCAAGTTTGCCGTTGTCGGGTTTTGTTTCGTCGTTCTCCGATACGGCGAGTGTTTCGTTCGCAAGTTTTTCGGTTTCGTTTTTCGTAAAATTACTTGTCGGAGTTGCGTCTGTGTTATTCTCCGATACGGCAAGGGCTTCGTTAAAGCGTTTGTTTGTTTTAAGTACCGTATAAACTATATGCGCACCGCAGATAACGCCGAAAACAGCGGTTAAAATCCAAAAGACGGCGTCCCACGAATCGCCCGTTCCGACAAAGGCTATTATGTTTCCGCCGACGTCGAACGCGGAATGTAAAAACACCGAGTACCATATATTTTTCGTGTAGTCATACACGCAGGCGAACAT
>CAKQSC010000063.1 GCA_934271725.1 uncultured Clostridia bacterium | reverse complement strand
GCTCATAAGTTTACGGTAAGCGTACGCCCTTATATTGCACTGCCAACTTTTACGGCTGTCGTTACTGCCCTGCATACAAAGATAAGTTATTCCGTAATCTTTAAATCCTTTTACGTTCGCGTCTATGTTGCCGAACGAGTCGTAAAACCCGAAATAATTGTTAAACGCTATATCGTAGCCCCAGAACCAGAAGTCTTTGGCAATCACTCGCCATTCTTTCATTACACGCGCGATTTCCGCGTTATGTTCCGAATCGAAATAACCGTAACCGCCGTTTGAAAACAAAGCGTATTGAATAATAAGATTTTCGTCCGCGACAACGCTGTCGTCTATCGGTAAAACAATGCCGTTTTCGTATTTTACGGGTGCGTCTTTCGCATAACTGTATGCAAAGGTCATAAGTTTAACCGTCCTTGCATACTCGTTTTGCAACCGCTCGTTCACACCGCGTATTACGGCGTTGCAAAACCTTACGAGCAGTCCGCTACGTTTGTATTTCGCGGTTAACCGTTTGTTGTCTTCGTTGTCGAAATAATCTTCGCCGTCCTCCTGCGTAAGCATAAAAACTTTTACTTCAGGACGGGCAACCGCGTCTTTATACATCTCGTCTATAACCGACTTTACGACGCTTTGAGGCAACCCGTCGTTTAAAGAACCGTCATCGTTTAAACCGTTTGTGATATCCACCGTTACGGTATCTTCGTCGCAGACTTTTATTTTTCTGTAAAACTCGGAATAAGTCTTGCCGTACTTTTCGTAAGGAACGTAAAAATGAAAATTATGAGAAACGTTTCTGCCGTAAACTTCCGTTCTTCCGCCGTGAGCGTCGTCCGCATCCGTATAAACGTCTTTTACGCGTACTTTTGCCATAAAATCCTGATCGGCAAGCGACTGAAAAGTATCGCCGACAAGGTACGTACGCATATCGAACAAAGGTTCGTAAGAATATTCGTACACCGTAAAACTTTCTTTTTTCGGTACGATTTCACAATCCGCAGTTAAAAACTTTACGCCGAGAAACTCTTCCGCAAAAGCATAAGCCGAATATACTATCGCTCTTTGCGTTTTACCCGTTATGATAACGTCTTTCCCGACGGGTTTTATAACGAACCCGTCCGTATGCGGGGTCTGCATTTCCGCATCGAGAACGAAAGCGATTTTGCGTTCACCGCCGTCTTCGCGTATATTTACGCCCGTTACGGCTAAAATATATTTCTTTATCGCATACGTCGCAACGCGACGAGTGCTTTCGTCAAGCCCCGTCGCGATAACGGCATATTTTTTAAGTAATCCGTTTGTTATGGTAAGCATAAAAATTATTTGATGACTACAAGCACACCCTCGCCCGCTTCGAGCGTTAAAGGAACGCTTTTACCCGAAACTTCCGCCGAAACTGCGCGTTGAATAACTTCGTAACCGTAACGGTTGTCAAAGTTAAGCGTAACGTCGGCTTTCTCTTTTCTCGAATAGTTTACGACGTAAAGAGCCGTACCGCCGAGATAATCGAAACAACCGACAAAACAATCGTCGCCGGATACGGATTTAAGTTGACGGAAAGCCTCTTCTTTAATAACTTCTTTGCGATCGTCCGCCTGAGTATCGGCAAGCAGGTTTGCTTTTTTACCGTGCGCTATAAGTCCGACGTTCGCGCTGTTCATAAGAACGTGGTCTATCGCCTTTATCTGCGTGTTGGCTTTCTTAACGTAATAATACCACCTTGTAAGGTTACCCGCCGCGGAAATAATTCCGTTACGGTCGAAATCGAAAGTTCCGCCCGTCGCGTATGCGAAATGCACGGGCTGAATAAGCGGGAAATACTGAATAGCCTTGCAACCGTAACAAAGCGCGATGTTTACGTCGAACAGAAGTTCGCCTTCGTCGGGATACGGATCTACCGAATCGAGATTGACCGCGCCGTCGTTCCACTGACCGCCCGCCTGCAACATTCTCCAAAGAGGAACGTTATAACTCTTTGCAAGCGAACGCAATTGAGAAAGTTGCGTAAACATTATGGATACTTCGCTGTCGGGCGTATCTTTCTGCGTATAGAAATAACCCGTAGCGGAAAGGAAAGGTATTTTTATTTCGGAATATATTTTGTCGAAATATTCCTGTTGAGAAATATTGATTTCATTCCCGCCGTAAGTCAAATCTCCGCCACCGTAGCCGAGAGAGTTGACGTACATTTTAAGGTTACCGTAATCCACCTCTCTTAAAACGTCGTACGTCGCTTTAAGCGAATCGAGTTGATACCAGAACGGCTCGTCCGCGCCTTTTATTCCGAGAAGCGAGTCGTACGAAACGAGATTTTTAAGCCAACCCGTCATTTCCGTTTCGCCGAAAGGCATCGCGTCGCCCTCCGTATACCTTTTACTCTTATCGTCATGTCTTCCGCAAAACTCGGTTACGCGCGATACGTTGGCAAAAATACCTATGCCGTACTTTTCGCCGAGCGCGAGAGATTTTTCAACAAGTTCCGCTTTTTCGTCTTTCGCGTAGACTATCATATTGATGCCCGCGTCGGAAATAAGCCCGTAATATTTATCGCTTAAAAGTTGCGGTATTTGAAGACCGTCTATCGAACCGCCCGAATCGTAAGGACCGTAAAATCCTCCTATCGGCATAACGTCGCTTCCGCCTAAAAAATCGAACGTAAGCGTATCGTAATCAACCGCTTCGCCTTTTTCGGATATATAATAATTTCCGTTTTCCAGTTCATCTACGGTTACGTCCGTTTTTTTACCGCAACCGGTAAACGCGCACGCCGTTAAGGAACATGCCAGAACGAGGGATATAATTTTCTTATTCATCTTTATTCTTTCTCCTTATCGTCGCCACGCCGAAAAAGCAAACCGCAAGAGGCAAAAGCGCGCATACGCTTAAACTCGCCCCGCAACCGCTTTTTTCCGTTTTACCCGTTTTGCCGGTAATCAAATCGTCGTCCGTCCACTTATCTTCGTAAGCGTAGTCCGGTTCCGTTCTGTTCTTTACGCCGACGTAATCTATCCTGACGTCGACGGGCGCATAATCGTTGTTCGTTATTTTTACGTTATCTAACGTATAACCGCTGTTGCCGTACGAAAGAATAGCGACGCTTCCGTAAGGCGTATATCCCAAATCCGTCGAGTAAAGAGGAACTTCGGGGTAATTTTCCGCGTCTGAAAGTTTATACGTGACGGAAAACTTTCCGTCGTGCATAACGACTTTAAAGTTATAAATCTTTCCGTCGTTCGCTTCGCTTAAAATATCCATATCCACTTCTTTATAAAGCGCGGGATACTGCGTAAAGTCGTCAAGCGAAAGTCTGTTATATTTTTTAATCTCTTTGCTTTCGATTTCCATAGTGAAAAGCATGCTCGTACGGGCGTGATTATCGAACTTACCCGTGGCAATACTGCTTTCCAGAGATACGCCGAACCAACCGTTTGCTTTTTTAAGAATGACGTTGCCGTCGTCGTCCGTAACGTTCTTTCTCGTAACGTCCGTGAGATCGAAAGTCAGTTCAAAGTTGGAATAAGAATATTTGGTGCTTAAAAAGCAGGGACGACCTATAAAACGGAGAGCGCCGTTTTCAACCCTCACACCGCCGTCCGCCGTATACGTATCGTCGATGTCGGATTGAGTATAAAACGCGTTTCCGTTATAAGCGTCGCCGTCAAACGTTTCGGTAATAACCAAAGGCGTTTCGGCGTTTTTATAATCGTGCGCGAGTATCGAAACGGAAGATATTTCCGCATTGCATACCGCCGTCTGCCCTATCGACAAAAATCCTTCGAGAACGTGTCCTACGTTGCCTTTCGTGCCGTCGTCGCATATAACCGTTTCCGAACCGCCGGCAACGGATAAAGTAACCGTAAGATAGCCGTCCGCAACGAGCGAAACGTTAAGATCGAAAGAACTTCCGAACGCTAACCCGTCGACCGCTTTCGGAGCAACTATTTCTTTTCTTGCGTCGCCCTCTATTATCGCCACGCCTATTTTGAGCGCACCGCCGTCATTTACGAAATAAACCTCGCTCGCACCGTCGCTTTCGAGTTTATCGCCTACGTCTTGAAGACCGCTGACGAACGCAAAACGGGCGTTGTCCGTTTCGGGAATATCGTTTATCGTAAGCGAATACGCGGAACTGAATATTTCGTCTATTCCGCCGTAAGAACAGTCTTTAAAAAAGCCTCTCGTGGTGATACGCGCGCTTGCGCGACAATCTTCGTTAAACACTATTTTGCCTTTTGAAGCCGTAACACCGCCCGCCGTTCTCCACGTGCTTTCGTCCAACACTTTGCTAAAAGACGCGCTACTTGCAACGTTGACGTCCGACGAACCCGCATACGCGGTTATCGGCGAAACAGCCAAAGCGAGCAATACGGCTAAACATAAGCATATAAGACCGCATCGTCTTAATTTAATCATCTTCTTCTCCTTATAAACCCGCGTTGAACACCCAGTCGTTCCATTTATCGTTTACGTCCTTTTGGAAATCCGCCCACAAAGTCGTAGCGTTCTTAGGCTTACTTGCCGTAAGTTCACCTATGATATTCACCGTACCGTAAATGTGAAGCGTACTCGTGCCTGAAAAAACAGGGCTCGTCGCGTTACCGTCCGTTACGTACACGGATTTAGTGCTTCTAGAATATTGTTCTTTTTCGTAATCCGTCCAACCGTTCATAGATACGAGCGAAGAATCGGTTATATACGCGTTGGGCGCAAAATGCGTAGCGTTTACAAACTTACTGAGCCCCTCGTCCGAATAATAGAACCGAATAAACTTTTTAACGCCTTCCATAGCGTTGGTGTATTTGTTTACTATCATAGCGTGATCGCTACCGTTGTGGTAAGCGACTTTTCTTGCCGTCATAACGGTATCCCAGTCTTCCTGCGATACGTCGTATTCGTCCGTTTCGAGAACGACTTCCGCGCCGTTGTCTAAAACGTCGTCTATCGCGGATACGAGAGAAGCGAGTTCTTCGTCGTCCGTAACGGTTTCGAGTTTATCTATAATCGCGCTTATTACGGGCGTTCTCATCATTTTAATCTTGTTGTTTTTAAGTCCCGCGTCCTCGCCGAAAATCCAGTTTCCGCTGACCGTCATAGCGGCCTCTCCGAGTCTGAACTTGGAAGCGACTTTAAACTTCGCCATGGAAAGATCTCCCGCTTCCGGCTCCGCAATGTTTTTAAGAACGCTTTCGAGAACGGACAACGAAGCCTTTCTGCCGTCCGTTTCGCTTAAATACACATCTTTGGACGGAGTTTTGCCGTCCGCGTCTTTAAGAGCAAGCCAGTTATTGTTATAATAATTCATTCCGGCATATTGAGCCATCCACGCTTTTACGAGATATTGATAATAGCCCATACGAGCGTCCTCGAAGTGAATGAAAGACTTTTTGCCCGCTCTGCCGAGATTGCTTACAAGGTCGGAGAGTTCTTTCGTTGTACGGGGTACTTTGGTTACCATATCCGTATTATAGAATATACCCGTAGAGGAACCCGCCCAGCCGAGCATTTTAAGATTACCGTCCAAATCTTTAAGCGAATTATAAAGGGAAGGATCGTATTTCTCCGCTATCGATTTGTCTTCGCCGTCTATTTTGCCCGTAGCGATTTCCGTCAGGTCGGCAAAAGTATCCTTGAAATTGATAAGCACGTTGTTCAACTGATTGAAATATATATCCGTCGTATCGTTTTTGCCTTTCTGCAAAGAGTTGGCAACCGTCGGGGCGTTTTTGCTCGTCCTTAAATTAACTTTATACTCGGGATATTTGCTTTCAAA
>CAKQSC010000062.1 GCA_934271725.1 uncultured Clostridia bacterium | reverse complement strand
CCATTTTACGGTCGGAAGTTCCGTCTCCTCCCGAATATGAGAAGGAAAAGTTTACTTCCTCTTTCGCTTCTACGACAACGTAAGTGCTTACCGTCTTTTTAAGGTCTTCGCACGTAATGCCGTAAACTCCGTTTGCCGACACCACTACCATTCCGTTAGTCGTTACGCCCGTTCCGCCGTAAATGGTTTCTACGACGTAAGAACGCGGAGCGGGATATCTGTACGTAAGCGTCGCGCTGAAACGAACAACGTCGCCCGCCGTGTATATATAGTGAGTGATATCTTCCGTTTTGCCCGTTAAGGGATTTGTTTCGTTTACCGTTTTGACGTCGAGAGGAGGCGTTCCGCTTTCCGGTTCAATTCTTATTCCCGTAAGTCTGTTAGGAACGAATTCCACTATAATGCCGTAAGTCTGACCTTCGTAAGTACATTCTAGTATTATTATAGTGTTTTCTCTTACGTTATCGTTTGCGTAGAAGTAAGCGGAAGTTCTTACCGCGCCTTCTTCCGAATTTTCATAATTGAAGCCGACGTTCGCGCGCCCGTTGAACGCCGAAACGTCGCACGGTTCGCCTTTTGCGGATATTATCTCGGCAATTCTTGCCTGTTTTTCTGCGTCCGTGGTCGAATCGCCGAAATAGGTTGCTTTTTCAACACCCGTTATATCGTAAAGTTTTACCGTTTGAGGCAGATGTTGCGTGTTTAAAGGCACGGCGTTTACCTTTTTGACCGTATCGGAGTTGCCTACGTTACGGCGGAAATAAATATATTTAATCGCTTTTGTACCCGAGCCGTACGTATATTCGATATATTCGTCCGTTTTCTGCGCGAGAACGAGTTTCCCGTCGTCCGTTACAAGCGTTATTCCGCTACCCTTTTCCGTAGCGTTATCTACCGTTACCGGGTAGGAACAAAGCAAATATTCGACACCGCTTATCTTACAGTAAACGCTTACGTAAGCGACGCCCTCGCTTACGCCGTTCGCATACAGACCGTTTACGGACACAATGCTTTTATCGTGAGATTTTATGGACGTAACTCCGCTCTGCGCCGTTTGTATCGCGGAAAAAACTCTTACGGAACCGCCGGTTGCAACGGAAAGTTTGTTCGTCTTTGCCGAATCGAGATACAACGCTCTCGAAGCCGTCGTTTCGGAAGAATACGCGCGATCGGTACCAGCCGTTTCGTAAACGAAAAAGTTTTTGCTTGCGTTGCTTGTAGCGTCGCCCGTCGTACTCGTTTTGTCCATTCTCGCTATAATGCCGTATTTTACGGATGAAGATTCGTTTTTTCCCTGCGCTTTAAGCGACGCGTTGGAATAAGAATAAGTTATCTTATCGTTTGCCCCTTTCGCCCTCGCGACGATACCGCCGACGTATGCGGAAGCCTGCTCCGAAATCGCTTTTACTTCCGTATTCTGCGTGAGACAGCAACTTATATCCGATTTTTGCATAAGCCCGACTATACCGCCCGCATATGCGTACGGGGTAATGCTTGAAGCGGTTATCGCCGAATCAGTTACTATTCCGTAAGAAAGTTTGGTTGTGGAAGCCCACCACATTCCCGCAACGACACCGCCCGCATAAGTAAGCATTGTATTTTCGCCTATGGAATCAACAACGCAACTCTCAATCTTTATGTCCGTTATCGTAATACTTTTGTTTTCGTTGGGATTAGCAAATACTCCCAACGCACCGCCTACGTAAATATCATAAGTATCCGTGCTGTTATTTTTTTCGCAATACGCTTTTCCCGCGGAGTGAACGTTCTTCACCGTCGCTCCGTTTAAAACGACAAGTCCCGTGGAAGGAACGGAAAGTTTTCTTACCCACAACGCGCCCGTAAGTCCGCCTACGCTTGCCGTGTTGGGCGAGTTTGTCGACGTGAAATATACGACCGTGTTTTCCGTTTCGTCGCCAGTAAGGTTCACGTTCGTTACGACCGTATCTATCACAAGCCCGAACATTCCGCCGACGAAACCTTCCGTTTTAAGGTCTTTGTCCGCCTTGTTCGCGCCGTTTTGAGTACCGCAAACGAAATATTCCGCGCTTCTGCCCGTTCTTTGAACGGTTCCGTCGTAAACGAGGGAGAAGTTGTTTATCTTTTTATAGCCGAGTACGTAACCTATCGCGCCACCCGCACACACGTTATTACCGAGATAATTCGTTTCGTTTACCGAATCGTACGAGTAGCACGACGCTTCCACGCAGGAATTATCCGAAAAATATACCGTAACGTTGTCTATTTCACCGCTTTGAGATGGTTTAGAGTCATAATCGTTTATTTTCGTAGAGGCGGATCCCATTCCTGAAACTCTGCCCGCGACACCGCCCGCGTTTACGTCTCCCGTCGCCGTCGAGCCGACTTCTCTGTACGCGGTAATTTTGCCGTTATCTATATGAAACTCCACGTTTTTAATCGCATAACCGATATTGAATCTCGAAGTGAAACCGCCCGCGCAAACGTTGTAATATTTGCCGTTCGTTTTCGTCGAAGTTGCCGACTGAACGGCGGAAACGGTGTAATCGTATTCGGGCGAAGTTATGCCGAGTTTTAAGTTGTTGGTTCCGTCGTGCTCGAAGTGAAACGCGTTATACCCGAACACGCCACCAGCATACGCGGGGCCTATGCCGTTCTGAACGGCGGAAATGTCTACCGAACATTCAAACATATATTTTATGTCCGAATCGGCGACTTTTCTTGTAATATACTCGTTACCGATACCGAAAATGTATCCGACGGTACCGCCCGCATAAACGGCTCCCGAAGAGTTTCCGTCCTGCGTGGCGGACTTTATCATCAGTCTGTTTTGAGAGGACGCACCCCTCAAACCGTCGTCTTCGCCCGTAGCGTCCGAACGCAAAAAGTATATGTCGGAAAACTCTATTTTCATATTTTCGGCAAGCGCGGAATAATTCTTTCTTTCTCTGTTGACTATGCCTACTATTCCGCCCGAAACCGCCGCCGCGGAACCGTTTTTATAATCGTCGGGATCAATGTTCGCTTTTCCTTTCGATTCGGAATTGTCTATAACCGCGCTGACCGAAAAATCCATTTCGGCGTAAAGCGTTATGTTTTTTATAACCATAGGCGAAGGTTCGCCGAGATATTCGGTAGCGTCCGCGCCGAGTTCTATAACCCCCGCAAATCCGCCGGCGATAGCCGAACCGGAAACTTTGCCGAGAGCGTTCGCAAGCACCATAGACCTTTCGGCGTCTATCGTAACGCCGTTTATGCTTGCGTTCCGAATAACCCCCGCGAAACTGCCCGCCATAGCGTTGGCGTTTTCTCCGTAAGTAACGGCGGACACGTCGTTGAATGCTCCGTCGTAACGTACGGGGCACCACTCGTCTACGGAAGACGAACACAAACCGAACACACCGCCGAGATACAAGTCGGCAAACCGCGTTTGCGCCGTAACCGAAACGGTGGACTCTATTCCGTCGAGAACGACGTTTTTACCGAGAGTACCCGCAACTCCGCCGGCGTTTACGTGATCGGTATGGTCGATACTTCCGTCGTTGTCCATTGTGTTAAGACCTATAAAGCCCTGCACTTTCGCGTTTCTTATAAGGCAGGGATTTTCCCCGTCGCCGTAAGCAAACGCAAAGAAACCGTAATCCGCTATATGAAGCCCGTTGTCGTCGAAAGAAAACTCTGCGTTGACGTGTTCCGTTCTTACGAGGTTTATCGTAGCGGTGTATCCGTCGAAATCGAAGCAACCGCCGAAAGGAAGTCCTCCGCGGAAGCCCAGACCGAAAAACTCCGAACTGCTTATAAAGAGGTTCGTTCCCAAACGGTAATATCCGTAACGAATATCGTTTGCGGTTTTGTTTCTCGCGCCTATCTGCTCGTAATCCGATTCCGTACCCGAGCCGTTGAGAATCCTCGACACCGCAAGGACGTCCGCTTCTTTGTTCAAAACAAACGGGTTGCCGAAATATTTACCGTTGTCTTCCGCATAAGGTTCCGTCGTCGCAACCGAAACGGTAAGATCGCCCGAATCGGGAAGAGTTATCTTCGCAACGGGTTTATCGTACGTTACGCCGTTTATCGTCATCGACTCGAACAGTTTGCTTTCGTTGACGACCGTTACCGTTACGGTCGAGCCGGGATCGGCAACGTAATTTTTTCCGTCCTCCGCTTTCTTTACGTCGTTACCGCTTACGTACACCGCAACTTCTTTGCCTTGCGGAACGATTACTTTCGTATACGCCGAATAAGTTTTGTTCATTCCGAAAACTATCGCGAGAACGGACACGCCGACAACCGTTACGGCGAGAATGGCGATTATTAACTTTTTCAGATTTTCTTTTTTCATTTTTTCCGTTCTCCTTTATCTCGCAAATACTACGTTTTGTTCGGTAACGCCCGAAACCCTTTCTTCGCCCGCCGGCGTTTTTCCGTCGTGTATCGTTGCCGAAACGCTAACCGAACACTTGTCCGAAACGTAAAAATACAGGTTTACGTCCGCGCCCGCGCGTACGGTAATAGTATATTTACCCTCCGCATATACGGGCGTTACGCCGTAAGTTTCCTTATACTTCACCGCATCGAAAGTTACTTCTCCCGTCAGAGTAAACTCCACGTCCGCAAGGTATGATACGCCGTCGACGTAGTTTCCGTCCCTAACGAACTCCGTGGCGGACTTTAAATTGACCGTTTCTCTCGTATACCCGTTGTAAACGTCCGAATACACGCCTACGGACAACCTCGCCATAGTCGTGTTGATAGTAAACACCTGCAAATCTTTATAAGGTCTGCTTGTCTGTAATATTATTGAAAGTTGTTCCGTGCCCTCTTCCGACATTTCCGTTGAGGCGGACGCTTTTCTTTTTATTTTAAGTAGCATCGACGTGCTGTTTCTCACGTTCGCTTTAAGAAGGGTAACTTCGCTGTCTTCCGTTACCTCCGCGTCGTTTTCGTCTACTATCGTTACCTCGTAATTCTGACTTCCTTTGCTTAAAACGTGCTTTTCGCCCCACGCGTCTACCACGTAACCCGCGCCGACTTCTTCTTCCGTAGGCGCGCGTAAAGAAAACTTTACGTCTCTTTTGGAAACCTTTTCTTCCGTGAAGTTTGAAACGGTTGTTGCGATATAGCCCGTAACGTCCCCGTCGGCGTCTTTTTTGACTACCGCCGTTTGCCCGTCGCCGTCGTGAGATAAAACGAAATCCGTGTACACGCCGACAAGTTCTTTTTTATCGGTCAACACGAATTTTGAAACAGACACACAAGCGAAACCGACAAGAATGCACAATACCGCAAATAAAATTATTAAGTTTTTACCCGCGCGCTTACGCATCAAGTCGGCCTCCTTTAAATATTTTTAAAAATTACTTTTGTTTTGCCTGTTCGGCAACCGCCTGTATTTCAAAAAACACACGCGCCCCCGCGTAATTTTCCTTTTCCGCGTTTTGCCTCGGAAGAGTGAAAATCAAGTGGTAGGAATACTCTTTTTTACCGTCGTCGGAACCCATTACAAGCCCCGTTTTGTTTATAGTTTTTTCGTTATCCGTTATTATCGACAGTATATTGCCCGTAAAATCGACTTCCGTGCTACCCGTAGCCGACGGACGAATGTCTTTTGAACTGTCGCTTTCACCGCCGTGATAAACTCTTAAATACGCTTTGTCTTTTATTCCGTCGCTTTCGTCGTATACCGTCCAACCGCCGAAATAATCGATATGTTTTCCGCTACCGTCCGTCGCAATCGTTTCGAGTCGCACGCTTATGTTTAAAGTTACGTTCATAGTAACTTCGTTTACCCTTTGCCCGTCTATACCCGAAACCGTGAAGTAATATTCTATGTCGTCCTCCGGCTCTACGTCGTAAATAGTAACCG